>CAYZXC010000046.1:0-10191 GCA_964482275.1 uncultured Eubacteriales bacterium | reverse complement strand
TGCTGGAGACCAACTTCCGCACCGAGACCGAAACCGACCTGTTCGGTGAGCAGGCGGTTCTGTGCGGCGGCGTGTGCGCGCTGATGCAGGCGGGCTTTGAAACGCTGGTCGAGGCGGGCTACGATCCGCGTAACGCGTATTTTGAGTGCATTCACGAGATGAAGCTCATTGTTGACCTCATCTATCAGAGCGGCTTTGCCGGTATGCGCTATTCCATCTCCAACACCGCGGAGTACGGCGATTACATCACCGGTCCGAAGATCATCACCGAGGAAACCAAGAAGGCGATGAAGAAAGTGTTGTCCGATATTCAGGACGGTACCTTTGCAAAAGACTTCCTGCTCGATATGTCGGATGCCGGTTCGCAGGTACACTTTAACGCGATGCGCAAGCTCGCATCGGAGCATCCGTCCGAAGTCGTCGGTGCGGATATCCGCAAGCTGTACAGCTGGAGCGACGAGGATAAACTTATCAATAACTAACAAGAAAGCGCAGGATGCCCCAAGTGGTATCCTGCGCCTACTAGAAAGCAGGGTTGCTTTATGATTAAAGATAAAATTGTTGACGGTTGCCAGAACGCACCGCATCGGAGTTTGTATCACGCGCTGGGTCTTACGAAAGAGGAGCAGGCGCGTCCTCTGATCGCCGTTGTCAGTTCGTATAATGAGATCGTGCCCGGCCACATGAATCTGGATAAGATCGTGGATGCCGTGAAGATGGGCGTCGCGATGGCAGGCGGTACGCCGATCGTGTTCCCTGCGATCGCGGTGTGCGACGGTATCGCGATGGGGCACGAGGGTATGAAATATTCGCTCGTGACCCGCGATCTGATCGCGGATTCCACCGAAGCAATGATCCGTGCCCACGGTTTTGACGGTGTGGTGATGGTGCCCAACTGCGACAAAAACGTGCCGGGTCTTCTGATGGCGGCGGCGCGTGTGAACGTTCCCACCGTGTTTGTCAGCGGCGGCCCGATGCTCGCGGGCCGTGTGGACGGCAAAAAGACCAGTCTTTCCAGTATGTTTGAGGCGGTGGGCGCATATTCGTCCGGCAAGATCGATGAAAAACAGCTGACGGTGTGCGAAATGAACACCTGTCCCACCTGCGGTTCTTGTTCGGGTATGTATACCGCGAACTCAATGAACTGCCTGACCGAGGTGCTCGGTATGGGCCTTCGCGGCAACGGTACGATCCCGGCGGTATACTCACAGCGTATCGAGCTTGCTAAGCACGCCGGTATGCAGGTGATGGAGCTGGTAAAGCAAAACATCCGTCCGCGTGACATTATGAACGCGCGCTCTATTCGCAACGCGCTGATCGCCGATATGGCGCTCGGTTGTTCCACTAACTCGATGCTTCATCTGCCGGCGATCGCCAACGAATGCGGCGTGGAGTTTAGTTTGGAGTTGGCAAACGAGCTGAGTGCGCTGACGCCCAATTTGTGTCACTTAGCTCCTGCCGGCCCGACCTATATGGAAGACTTAAACGAAGCCGGCGGCGTGTACGCGGTGCTGAAAGAACTCAGCAAGCTGGATCTGTTGGATCTGGATGTGCTGACCGTTACCGGTAAGACGATGGGTGAAAACATCGCCGATGCGATCAACCGCGACCCCGCGGTCATTCGTCCGGTGGAGGATCCCTATTCCGCGACCGGCGGGATTGCGGTGCTCAAGGGTAACTTGGCGCCTGAGGGCAGCGTGGTAAAACGCTCTGCCGTATTACCTGAAATGCTGGTGCACGAGGGACCCGCCCGCGTGTTTGACTGTGAAGAAGACGCGCAGGCTGCCATCAACGCCGGCAAGATCAAGTCCGGTGACGTGGTGGTCATCCGCTATGAGGGCCCGAAAGGCGGTCCCGGTATGCGCGAAATGCTCAACCCGACCTCTGCCATTATGGGTCTGGGTCTGGGCAACAGCGTGGCGCTCATCACCGACGGCCGATTCAGCGGCGCTACCCGCGGCGCGTGTATCGGCCACGTGTCCCCCGAAGCCGCATCCGGCGGTGTGATCGGTGTGGTGCAAGAGGGCGACATCATCAGCATCAACATTCCGGAAAACACGCTGGAGCTTAAAGTGGATGCCGCCGAGCTTGCTGAGCGTATGAAGAGTTTTGTTCCGAAGAAGAAGGAACTTTCCGGTTATCTCAAACGCTATGCCGCGCTGGTTTCCAGCGGTGCGAAAGGTGCGATCTTGAACGGATGAATACCCAGTTTTTATACGTACAACTGCACTCCTTGACCGTGTTCCGCACCTTGCTTTCTGACCCCGTGATCGCGGCGCTCTGCCGCTTTCTCGGAACACCGACGTCGGATACCGCCGAGGCGGTATCCGCGTATGCGGCGTTTGTCGCCGAGGTGTACAACACCGGTGCCGAGACCTTTGCCGCGTATGTGCAAGGGCTTGTCAACGACGATGAGAACGCGTATATCCGCCTGATCGGCAAGGGCGAGAAACCGCCCGCCGAAATGGAACGGTGTGCCCGAGCAGAGTTCGGTATTCTGCAAACGGTTGCCGATCTAACGGCGGGGGAGTTGTGCGCTGAGCTTGCGTGGAGCGGTTACCTGCCGACATTTCCGGCGGGTAAGGTCGATCTTGCCGGCGATTATGCGATGCGTTGTGCCAATGTCGGCCGCTATGGGTACGGTATGTATGCCAAGCACCGTATGTTCTATGTCAGCCCTGAGAATAGGATCGTGCCGGTGTATCATCCCGACCGTACTCGCCTGTCGTCGCTGGTGGATTATGAGCGCGAGAAACAGATCATTCTGGACAACACGATGGCACTTCTGGAGGGCAAGCCCGCCGCGAATATTTTGCTCACGGGCGATGCCGGTACCGGCAAATCCTCCACCGTCAAGGCGGTGGTCAACGAGCTGTATGAGCGCGGTCTGCGTATTTTAGAGGTGCGCAAGGAACAGCTGCACGCGATCCCGTCCATACTGGATTCGCTGAGCAGCAATCCGCTGAAATTTATTCTGTTTATTGACGATCTGTCGTTCCAGAAGGACGACGACAATTTCAGCGCACTCAAAGCGATCCTGGAGGGCTCGGTCTCCACCAAGGCGCAGAACGTGGTGGTGTATGCCACCAGCAACCGCCGTCATTTAGTCAAGGAGACCTTTTCCGACCGCGACGGTGACGATATTCATCGCAACGACACGATGCAGGAGATCATCTCGCTGTCGGCGCGGTTCGGTATCCATATCACCTTCCAAAAGCCGGATAAGCAGACCTACCTTGATATCGTGCGGCATTTAGCCGCCGAACGCGGCCTTACACACGATCCCGACGAGTTGGATCTGCTTGCCGAACGGTTTGCACTGGATAAGGGCGGCCGTTCCGCCCGCGCCGCGAAGCAGTTTGTTGATAGTTTAACAACAGCAGAAAATTAACAAGAATCCCCGCTCAAAAGAGCGGGGATTTATGGTACATATAAGCAATCCTCGGTCCATTTTGCGAGATTGTTGTCGATGTATTTCCAAATTTCTCGATAATCCTGTTCGCTGCGGATGATATGGTCGTGAAAAGAGGTTTGCCATACGGCTTTAGGGACGGAAGGCATAAATGCCTTCCCTACAGCGCGGGTAACTGCCGCTTTGAACTTTCCAACAATATTTGGAACATCGCACTGCTTTGTAGGGAACGGATTTATCCGTTCCGTTATTCGGATGAGTAAGTGAACATGGTTTGGCATAATCACAAATTTATCGATCACAACATTTTCATAATGAGTTTCGATATTACAAATTTCCGCATATACGATTTTACCGATCTCTGACAATTCGTTCTGCGGGCCACCGAAGACGGCGGTCCCTACAGAAATCTTTGATAAAATCGGGGCACGGTCCTTGGTGCATATGGTCACAAAATATGCGCCGGAAGTGCTGTAATTGTATCCGGCCAATCGGTTGCGTTTTCGGTTCGGTAAATTCAAGGAGTATCCCACCTATAACAACAGGGCAAGCCTGCGCTTGCCCTGTTTTCTTTATTATTCTTCCATTTCGATGTTTGGTAACGCGAGGAGGTCGTCTGCCTCGGCAGCTTCGATGCCTTCCACGTTGCGAAGGTTCTTGAGAATGATGCTGTTGCGGTGGCGGGCATCGTCCAGCACATTGCCGGCCTCGTCCACCTTTTTCTTGGCTTTTTCCAACAGGCCCTCGAACTTGTCGTACTGTGTTTTAACAGCGCCGAGCACTTTCCACACCTCGGCGGCGCGCTTGTCCAAGGCAACCGTGCGGAACCCGATCCGCAGCGTGTTGAGAAATGCGGTGATGGTGGTGGGGCCGCACACCATAATGCGGTGCTTGTTCTGCAGTTCTTCTGCTAATCCGGGACGGCGCAGGACCTCGGCGTACAATCCTTCGGTGGGAAGGAACATGATCGCAAAATCGGTGGTCTTGGGTACATCAATGTACAGATCGGCAATGGTTTTTGCCTCGTTACGGATGGTGCGTTCAAGCGCCTTTGTCGCAGCTTCGGCCGCTTCCTTGTCCGCTTTTTCGGCGGCATCCACCAACCGTGCGTAATCCTCTTGCGGGAATTTCGAGTCGATGGGCAGCCAAATATAGGTGCCATCCTCGTCGCGGGAAGGGATCTTCACGGCGAATTCCACCTGCTCGCGGTTGCCGCGGATGGATACGTTTTGTGCGTACTGCTCGGCGGTCAGCGTTTGCTCCAAAATGTTGCCGAGCTGAACCTCCGCCCAGGTGCCGCGCGCCTTGACGTTTGTCAGCACGCGTTGCAGGTCGCTGACGCCGCTTGCCAGTTCTTTCATCTCACCGAGCGATTTATACACGCTTTGCAGCTGTTCGCCGACCGTCTTGAAACTGGAATCTAAGCGTTTTGTGAGCGTGCTTTGCAGCTTTTCATCGACGGTTTCCCGCATCTGATCGAGCTTTTTCTCGTTGCTTTCCTGCAAGCCGCGTACCGCGGTGGTGAGGGTGGCGTTTAATTTCTCTTGGTGCTCGCCGGATACTTTTAAGGATTCTTTTTGCCCCTCGGTGATGGTTTGATTCATTTCTTTTAACGCGCCGCTGAGTTCCTGACGTGTGCTGCGCACCTCGTCACGCAACCGCCGTTCCGATTCTTCCAAATGCTCACGGGAATCGGTTTTTGGTTTGCGGACAAAAAGCAGGATCTGCAGGACGATCACCAGCACCAACAGGGCCGCTATCACATACAGTTCCATAATTTATTCAAGCTCCTGTAACGCTTCTTCGGTCTTATCTTTTTTCTCCGGTTTGTTTTTACCGTCCTTGATGACCTTCACATCCTCACGGTTCAGCGAGATGGGCGGTGAATCCGGTGCTTTTTCCAGGCGCACCTTCAGGGTGCCCGATAGGATATTCACCTCAACGACCGTACCGCGTCCCTCGGCGGTGTTGACAAGAGCCCCCTGCTTGGGAGTGATCTTGATGAGTGAGGAATACGTATCCTGCTCATACTTTAAGCAGCACATCAGCCTGCCGCACGAGCCGGAAATTTTAGTCGGATTTAAGGATAAGCCCTGTTCCTTTGCCATTTTGATGGACACGGGTTGAAAATCGAACAAGAATTGCGCGCAGCACAACGGTCTGCCGCAGATGCCCAGTCCGCCGAGCATTTTGGCTTCATCACGCACACCGATCTGCCGAAGCTCAATGCGGGTGTGAAACAGGCTCGCAAGATCCTTGACAAGGTTGCGGAAGTCCACCCGTCCGTCAGCCGTGAAGTAGAATACGATCTTGGAATTGTCAAACGCGTACTCAGCGCCGATGAGCTTCATGTCCAGCTTGTGTGCCGCGACGCGTTCCTCGCACAGCTTGAGCGCGCGGGCTTCTTTTTCGGCGTTCTCCTTCGCGTGGCGGACATCCTCGTCGGTTGCCGGCCGCACCACGTCTTTCAGCGGCTTTACGATCTCGGAATCCTCCATGTCGCGGTTTTCCATCACTACCTCACCGCACTCTAAGCCGCGAGCGGTTTCCACGATGGCGTGATCCCCCTTATGAAAGGTGTGTCCGGCTGAGGCGAAATAATAGACCTTGCCCATGTTCTTAAAGCGAATACCGATGATATTCGTCATTGTGATCCTCTCCTATCGTCCTGCGGCGCGGCGCAACCGCGCGCAGAGAATGGTTAAAAATAGCGTATGGTTCATGTTGAAGAACCGCGCAGTCTGCAGTTCCTCGACGACGGTTATCAATGCAAGAAGCTGTTGCCGCGTCAACGACCGCGAAAGAGCCTTGGCGGTATCGGGGGACGTGCCTAAGAATTCCGTGTGACCGAACCGACAAACCAGAGCATCGCGGAAGATCAGTTTTAGTCCGCTGAGCACCGCCGCGACGCGGTCTTTTTGTTTTTCCAGAGGTGCGGTGGCGGTGAGCAGTGCCAGCTCCGCGGGTGCGGTGATGGCAGATGCGATAGAGGGAAGCAGCTCCAGGATCTCCCTGTAGGAGCCGTCCGACAAGCCGCCCAGCGCTTGTCCGATGATCCCGCTCCACAATGCCGCCGCGCGTGATAATTCCTCATCCGACTTATCCGGCAGCCGACGGCGCAGTACTGCGACGGCTTCCTCGGTTGACACACCGCTAAGCGGCACGGCAAAGACGCGGGATCGCACGGTTTCGAGCAGTTGAGAGCGTTGCTCACAGGTCAGCACAAACCGCACGTGCGCAGGCGGTTCTTCCAGAACCTTCAGCAGCGAGTTCTGTGCCTGTTCGGTCATGTTCTGTACATCACACAGAATGAAGACGCGTACCGGTGCTTCGTTGGGAAGCACGTATACCTCTTCGCGCAGCTCGCGCACGACGTCAATATGGAACGATCGCGCCTCGCCGCCTCCGCCGATCTCGGTGATGTCGGGATGATTTCCCGAAAACGCCTTGCAACAGGCGGGGCACCTCCCGCAGGGCTTCTCGCCCGTACTGCGGCATACCGCTGCCGCAGCGATCTGCCGAGCAAGTGTACGGCGGCCGCTCCCCGCCGGGCCTTCAATAAGAACGGCGTGCGGAAAAGCACCGGCGTCCAAACGAGAGGAAAGCAGTGCTTTTGCCGCTTGATTGCCTGCAAAAACAGAACCGTCCGGTAACGTCCAGTTCATGTGCCATCCTCCTTCATACCATACTTGTTTTAATTATACCGCACTTTTGCTCACCTGACAAGAATTTTCTTGACTTTTATACCATAAGAGAGTCGAACCCCATTGCGAGTTCGGCTCCCTTATGGTATAATAGAGAGCCGTACCATTTTATTAAAACACGTTGGAAGGAGGGGGACCGTGAAGACGAGATACGGCAGCGTTGCACTGCTTCTTTGCGCGATTTTGTTGTTGTCGCTGGGGCTGACCGCCGTTTTGGGCGTCAAGGCACCCGAAAAAACGGAGGGCATATCGGTTGTTGCCAGCTTTTACCCGCTGTACACCGCGGCGCTGAACGTCGTCGGCTCGTGTGACGGCGTTACGGTCTCCTGCCTTACGCGCCCCACGGCCGGTTGCTTGCACGATTACCAGTTATCTCCGTCCGAACGCGCGGCGCTCGGTGATGCGGACGTGCTGATCGAAAACGGTGCCGGTATGGAATCGTTTTTGGAAACGGTTCTGGAAACGTTGCCGGAGCTGACCGTGATCGATACCTCTGCCGGCATGGAGTTGCTTTCCTGTGAAGAGCATGACCACGGCCACGACCATGAGCACGGTGTTAATGCGCATTTGTGGGTAGAGCCCTCTCGCTATGCCGAGCAGGTGCGGCAATTGCGTGACGGCTTGTGCGCGGCTGACCCTGCACGTGAAAACGAATATATCGCGAACGCGGAGGCGTATCTGCAAAAGATCGCCGTACTGGAGCAGGAGCTTGAAGAGGCGGTTTTGCCCTTTACCCATGCGCTGTTGTTCCATGATTCCATGGCGTATGTGGCGGATGCGTTGCAGCTTGATACCGTCGGGACGATCCCGCTTGGTGAGGATCGCGCCGCTTCGGCCGCCGAGCTTGCGGAGATCGCAGATGCGCTTAACGGCAAAGCGGTCTTGTTTTTGTACGACGATCAGTACACGGCAATGTACGAATCCCTCGTCGGATATGCCGATGAGGCGGCGATCGTTCGGTGGAATATTGCCGTACAGCCTCAAAGCGGTGTAGCGGCGGAGGATGCGTGGCTGTATGCCATGCGGCAAAATATAGACGCGTTAAAGGAGGCGGCGGCATGAGTTCGTGTGGATTGCATTGCTTGAAGATCTCACATATCGGCGTGCAGACAGACGGGCAGACGCTGTTGCAGGACGTCAATTTACACGTCCACTGCGGACAGCTTACCGCGATCATCGGGCGCAACGGTGCCGGAAAAAGTACGTTGCTCAAGGCCATCTTGGGAGAGATCCCGCATACCGGCAGTGTGGAGTTTTCCGGTCATAACGGTACGCCGATGTCGGGAGGAAAGCCGCGGATCGGGTATGTGCCGCAATCGCTGTTGATCGACCGCAATACGCCGGCATCGGTGTACGATATGCTGCTGTCGCTGACCGGCCGTTATCCGGCGTTTCTTCCCAAGCGTCGAAAGACCGCGGAGCAGTTTTGTGCGCATTTGGCACGATTTCATGCGTCCGATCTGCTGGATCAGCCGATCGGACGGCTGTCCGGCGGTGAGCTGCAGAGGGTACTGCTTGCGGCGGCAACTCTGCCGACACCGGATCTGTTGATTCTGGACGAGCCGGTTTCCGGTGTGGATCACAGCGGCCTTGCGGAATTTTACGAGTTGCTGCATCAGCTGAAAGAACAAGAGGATATGGTGATCCTGCTCGTGTCCCACGATCTGGCTTATGTTCGTGAACACGCCGACAAGGTCGTACTGCTGGACAAGACGGTACAAGCCTTCGGAACGCCCCAAGAGGTGTTCCGAACCGAGGCGTTTCGCAACGCTTTTGCAGGAGGTGATGCGGTATGATCGAAGCGATCGGTGAGATGTTCACCTACGATTTTATGCGTCGCGCATTGTTCGGTGTGCTGCTGATGATGCCGCTGTTTTCCTTGCTCGGCACGCTGGTGGTCAACAACGGGATGGCGTTTTTCTCGGACGCACTCGGTCATTCCGCTTTGACGGGGGCGGCGATCGGCCTGTTGTTCGGTCTCGCTGATCCGAGTCCGGTCATGCTGATCTTTGCGATCCTCTTTGCACTGCTGATGAACGCGATCCGTCATTCGCGGCTGTCCTCCACCGACACGGTCATCAGCGTGTTTGCTTCCTCCGGACTGGCACTTGGTCTGGTGCTGTTTTCGAAAAACAGCAGCTTTTCGGGGTATCAAAGTCTGCTGATCGGTGACGTTTTATCCATTACCGATACGCAGCTGTGGATATTGGCAGGGACCTTGCTTGCCGTCGTGATCGTTTGGGTGTTGTGCTTTAACGGATTCTTTTCCGTGGCGCTCAGTCCGTCGCTCGCGCGCAGCAAGGGGTTGCCCACAAAGTGGCTTGACAACCTGTTCGTTGTGGTACTGGCGGTCGTGGTCATGCTGTCGGTGCGCTTGGTGGGGCTGCTGCTCATCAATGCGATGCTGATCCTGCCTGTCGCGGCGGCACGAAACGTCGCGCGCGGATTGCGCAGCTATGTGCTGCTTTCGCTGATCTTTTCGCTGTTTTCGGGCCTGCTCGGACTGACGCTGTCGTATCTGAATGCGATCGCTACTGGCCCGACGATCGTGCTCGTTAGTGCGGCGGTGTTCTTCGGAACCTTTTTCATTGCCCGTCACGAAAAAGCATAAAAACAACGCCCGCTGCCACCGCAGCGGGCGCTTTCATTATTCTTCGGATGCAGGTTCTTGCTTGACGATATGCACCAAGTCGATGCGGCGCTCGTCCATTTTGAGAACGGTCAATTCGACGCTTTCAAAAAGAACGGTTGCGTGCTCTTCTTCGGTGGGGATGCGGCCCAGCTGATCGATCAGGAAGCCCGCGAGGGTATCGTAATCGCCCTCCGGGAAGTCTACGCCCAGCAGTTCGCCGACTTCGTCGATCGCCATCGAGCCGTCGACCTCAAAGGTGTTGTCACCGGTCTGCTTGACTTCTTCTTCCTCGTTGTCGTATTCGTCCTGAATGCTGCCCACGATGGATTCCAGCAGATCCTCCATCGACACGATGCCGGCGAGGCCGCCGTACTCATCCACCGCCATAGCGAGCTGAATGTGTTTTTCGGTCATTTCCGCGAACAGATCGTCACAGCGCTTGG
>CAYZXC010000045.1:0-10472 GCA_964482275.1 uncultured Eubacteriales bacterium | reverse complement strand
AAGGCGTAGAAGCTCCGGCGGTCAAACCGATGACCTTCGCATCTGCGAACGGTTCTGCCGTAAGCTCCTCTGCCTTTTCGATCAACATCGTTTGGCAATAGGGTCGGCATACCTCCCGCAGTTTAGCGGTATTGGAACTTTGTCGCCCACCGACAATCACCATCACATCACTTTGCTGTGACAGGGCTATCGCTTCCTCTTGTCTTTTCGCGGTAGCACTGCATATTGTATCAAAGATTACGAGATTTGTATAGTGTTTTTTTGCAATTTTAGAACACTTTTTCCAAGTATTCACATGAAAAGTGGTCTGCGCGACCAAAATAACAGGTGCATTTCGGTCCGGAATTCCACTATTTTCCAAATTTAGCAATTCATCTTCAGAAGAAAAAACATATGAAGGCGTGTGGCAATGGCCGCGAATACCGATCACTTCAGGGTGGCCCTCGTCACCCGCGATCAATACGGTAGCGCCGTTTGCCGAATGTTCGGAAACGATACGGTGGATCTTGGCAACAAACGGGCAGGTAGCATCGTGGCAGGTGATTCCTTGCCGTTGCGCCGAACCGTATACCTCTTTTGAAACACCGTGTGAGCGGATGACGAGCGTGGCACCCTGCGGCGTTTCATTCGGATCCTCGACAATGGTGACACCGCGCTCGGCAAGTGCTTCCACCATCTGCGGATTGTGAATGATCGGGCCGAGTGTACAAACGGTCTTTCCCTCATCCAGCAACGCATATACCGCATCTACCGCACGCTTTACCCCAAAGCAAAAACCTGCGGATTCCGCGACTAATATCTTCTTATCCATTGGCTTCGATCAACTCTCCGATCGTCTTCATGATAAGGCGTGTGGCGTAGCGGATATCCGGATGTTCCGGATCGGCCAGATGCAGTTCCTCCGGTGACAGCGGTTTGCCGTATACAACGGTCACCCGCTGAAGCGGGCGTATCTTCTGACCGCGTGTGACGACTGCCGTCGGAAGAACGGAAGCGCCCGTTTGTGAAACGATCACCGCGACGCCTGACTTGGGACGTAACAGCTTTCCGTCCTTTGAGCGTGTCCCCTCCGGAAAAATACCCATCAGTTTGTGCTCGTTGACCAACTGCTTGGCAATATCGATCGCACCTCTGTCCCCCGTGCCGCGATGTACGGGAAAAGCCCCCATTTGTTTACCGAGAAACCATGAAAACAAGCGATTGGAAAAAAGCTCCGATTTCGCCATGAAATAGACGTGGCGTTTAGGATTTGCGACCTCCAATAAAACGGGATCCCAGTTGGAGATATGGTTGCAGCACAGCACCAACGGGGTGTCCTCCGGCGGGAAGTTCTCTTTACCGACGACACGCACCCGCATAATGAAAAGAACAAACGGTCTCAAAATACGAATCAAAGCGCGTCCGAGTCGCATGGCGTGTCACCCCTTTAAAGCGTTCAAAATTACCGCTTTGAGAATTTCAATGGATTGCTCCAAGGTGTTGCCGCTGGTGTCCACCAAAACAGCATCCTCGGCGGGTTTTAAAGGCGCGGCAGCACGATGAGAATCGTTATAGTCGCGTTCTTTCATATCTGCCAGCACAGCCTCGTAGGTCACATCCAAGCCCTTTTCACGCAGTTCCAAGAAGCGCCGCTGTGCACGATCCTCTGCCGACGCGGTCAAAAAGATCTTTACCGATGCGAAAGGCAATACGACGGTACCAATATCGCGGCCGTCCATAATTACATTGTTCTGCCGTGCCGTATCTTGCTGCAGGCGGAACAAAAATTGCCGCACCGGCGGCATAGCCGATGTCGTTGACGCCGCCATAGACACCTGAGGAGTGCGAATATACGTGCTGACATCCTCACCGTTTAGGAAAACGCGTTGTTCGCCGTCCACATATCGCATAGAAACCGTGATGTTCGGTAACAGGGCTTCTACTGCCGCAGAATCCGCAGGATCGATCCCTTGCTGCAGGACCGCGTAACCGACAGTGCGGTACAACGCACCGGTATCCACGTACAGATACCCTAATTCTTTTGCTAAAACGCGGGCAATCGTGCTTTTGCCGGCACCTGAAGGCCCATCGATCGCAACACTAACAGTTTTATTCATGATTTTCCCCACCTCAAACATGGTTACCGGCGGCATAGCCGGTTGAAAACGCGATTTGCAAATTAAAGCCACCGGTGTACGCATCAACGTCCAATACCTCACCGGCAAAGTATAAGCCGCTTATGAGCTTGGATTCCATCGTCTTGGCATTGATCTCACGTGTGCTGACACCGCCAGCGGTCACGACCGCTTCTTCAAACGGACGAAGCCCGGACACGGTCAGCGGAATATTTTTGAGAAGCGCGGCAATACGCCCGCGCTGAGTGCGCGACACCGAGTGACATTTGGCTTCTCCCGCCGTACCACTTAGCCGCAAGACGACCGGTACCATGGAGCGGGGCATGAGTGCCGAAAGTGCATTGCCCAAACAGGCATTGGAGTTCTCATCAAATTCGCGTACCAACCGCGCATCCAGCTGATCTGCCGTTAAAGCGGGCTTCATATCCAACGAAAGCGTATACCGCCCCTCTTCCGCGTCCTGCAAATGCGCACTGGCGCTGAGAATGATCGGTCCGGATACACCAAAATGTGTAAACAGCATCTCGCCGAAATCGGTATACACGGTCTTCCCTGTTTTGGTATCTCGCACCGTAAGCGCACAATTTTTCAGCGACAGACCTTGAAGCTGTGCGCACCAATCCTCGACAGTGTTCAGTGCCACTAAGGACGGGCGCGGCGAGATAACGGTATGCCCCGCCTGTCGTGCAAGTTCATAACCGTCACCGGTCGAGCCGGTGCCGGGATATGAGCAACCGCCGGTGCATACGATGACCGCGTACGCCTGCAGCGTTTCCCCTGTTTCCAGTTCCACGCCGCAGCAAACACCATCCTCTAAAAGCAGACGTGATACGCGACCGGTTTTGAAACGGCAGCCTTGAGCTCGTGCAAAAGAAACCAACGCATCCACAATGTCCACCGCTTTATCCGAAACCGGATAAACGCGATTACCGCGTTCCGTCTTAAGCGGGACACCCTGTTCTTCAAAAAAAGCCATGGTATCCTGCGGCGTAAAAGCAGAAAAAGCGCTGTACAGAAACCGACCGTTTCCCGGTGTGTTAGCAACACAATCCTGCACCGAGCAGGCATTGGTAACATTACAGCGGCCTTTACCGGTGATCATCACCTTGCGCGCCATGCGGGGATTACGCTCTACGACCGTGACGCGGTAGCCGCGTCTTGCCGCCATACCGGCGGCTAACAGGCCGGAAGCACCACCTCCGACAATAACGACCTCCATCACGGCATATCCTCCGTTGGTATATCGCGCCCAAGCGGCTGATAGATCTGATATGCCTCCCACAGCTCTTCAAGCTCGGTCAAACGATGACGGTTCTCATCGGCGCGTTTGAGCGAGATGGCAACCAACAACGCATTAATAACGCTGAGCGGTGCCGCCAACGAATCCACGATGGTAGGCATATCGCTGTGAGCCAACAACAAACTGGAACTAAGCTCCGCAACAGGCGATAAAATACTATCTGTTACGGCGATCACCTTCGCACCGCGCGAGTGGGCAAAGTGTGCAGCCTTTACAGAACGGCTGGAATAACGCGGGAAGCTGACGACCAACAGTGCATCCTGTTCACCGATGGGATACAGTTCCTCCAAGACCTCGGTTACATTTGAGGTGTTGATAAGACGGATATCCGGCAACAGCAATTTGAGATAAAAGGCAGCAAACTGCGCCAGGGCGCGGCAGCTTCCGGCACCAAACACATACACATGGCGCGCGTTAACCAGCGCTTCCACTGCGCCGTTAAACACTTCATGCGGCATCTCCTCCAGAGTTTGACGGATGTTTGCCATATCGTACGTCATGACACTTTCCAGCACCTCGTCATCCCGCATACGGGAGCGGGATACCTCCACACGCTGCACACTTGTCAGCTTACTGCGAATCAGCTTTTGAACGGCTTTTTGCAACTGCGGATAGCCGGAAAAGCCGAGCTCGGTAGCAAAACGAACTACGGTGGACTCACTGACACCGACAGTTTCTCCCAAGCGGTACGCAGTCATAAACGCAGCCTCATCGTAATGTTCTAAAATATACGAAGCAATACGGCGCTGCCCCTTGGAAAAGCTAGGCATTTCATTGGTGATATGGGTGATCAGATCCATGGTCATCAGGACTCACTCCTCTCAACACACCTATTTTAATGCCTTAGTTTGAAAAATGCAAGACAATTTATGCAACTTGCAAAATCAAGTTTTAAACAGCCGTCGAATCACCGGTTGAAAGCGTGCAAAATAGAGTGGCAACAAGCGCGTAAGCCCAATATCGTACACCACGAAAATAACGTTCCCCGCCAACAAGAAGAGAAGTAGAAAGGCGTTGAGCGGTAACGCGACACCCTCGATACAAAACTCATCCAGCGAGAACCCGATCCACGTGAGCACCGTGTAGCCGCCGATCATCGCCGCGTTGAAGATCAATAATTTCGCTAACCATTCCACAAAACGGTTTTTGATAGATTCCAAAGTTGCTTTGACGATCGGATAGTAACCGAAAAAAGCAATAAAGAGTGTCTTTGCCTCCATATCGGGCACAATAAGCAAAGCGACCAATGACACGGCTACGTACGCACACAGTGCCCATTTTTTGCCGCATTCAATAACCAGCGGAATGAGAAACGCTCCCGCGAGCGGCGGGAGCGCATAAGTAGCAAACGGAAAGATAGTCAGTAACAGTACCATAACAGTTACAGCACTGAGAATACCACCAAGCGCAATCCGCGATGTGCCTTTCAAGCGATCACCTCTTAACAACAGCGGATCAAGTCGCCGCCCATACACTCACAACAGCAATCCGCGCAAATCAAACCGTTGCATACGTCGCAGGCACTGCAGCCCCCTGTGGGAGCTGATGACACACGATAGCCACCGGTACGGCGTTGGCGATCCAGCTGATCCACTGCCTGCCGGTATTCTGCATTGGTAGGATCCATACGGGAAGCAGTAGAAAAATGCGAGTATGCTTCTTCCAACCAACCTTTTTTATACAACACACTGCCCTTAAGAAAATACCATTCCGCATCGCGTGACGGTGCAGGAATGCCGTCAAGCAAAGCTTCTGCGTCAATGGTACGACCGGTGCGAATGAGATTGCGGATGTCGGTATAACGCGATGAGCCGCCCTGAGAACGCGTGCTTTCGCTTGACGATCCACCTTGACGGCGCATACGGATAATAGTGTCATACGCCTCGTTAATCTCCTGCATCTTTTCCTCGGCCAAATCCGAAAGCGGGTTGTTGGCATAATTGTCCGGATGGTATTTTTTTGCCATCTCACGGTATGCCGCCTTTACCTCGTCGTCGGTAGCGGTTGGCTTGATTCCAAGCACCTCATATGGATTTTGCATCGTTCAAACCTCCTGACCGGTGAGATGACCGTTTTGTCCGCTCGCCGGATAACACTTGTTTTTGCATACCGGGAATGCCCCATTCCCAAATATTCCGCAACATGCCGTCGAAGCGACGGATATTCAGCAACTCATACGCCGCCTTGCATTCTGCAAGCGAAGCGTTCAGTATACACCGTGCGGATCCGCGCACAGCCTTTAGTTGTTCTTCATCGGCAGCATTGATACCGTGCGACAACACGATCGGGTTATACGACCCGTTTTTCAAATCGTCTTTCAGATCGTCAACCGCATCCATAAAATATATCCAACGCCCCAGACAATATCCGATACGGGACAACACGCGTTGCTGTTTCTCATCGTTTACAGCAGCGGCGCAGAGCTCGGCGAGCATTTGCGCGGTTGGTTCCGCCGCCATATCCACCGATGTGATCCGTGCCTGCTCCAGTTCGCGTTGACGGAGCATCGCCTGTTCGATCAAACGATCGATCTCCGGCAAACGTTCTGCCGCACGGCGGCGGTTGCGGCGCATGATCGGCAGAACCAACCGCGCTGCCAAACGTTTAAAGGACCGTTCATCGGCAATGGTGTCCATCGTTTTATGGTATACGAGCAACATGGCGGCGTCAGCGCAAAAATCCAACGCCGCGTTATCTTGACAACAGCTCCGCTTTTTAAACGGATTATACGGGCATCTTCCCTTGTGAAAACCGGTACACTCTTCGGCAAGTGACATGTGAAGAAGCGCTAAAAAGGTCATATCATAGCTCAAAGTCATTTGTGCTACGAAGCCGTACCGTTTACCGAGCGTTTTACAGAGTGAGCAGTAGATGCCGCGATACTGTTCAAACTCGCCCATCTTGAGCTCCGGTTGATATACTTTTATATAACCAAACATAGTGTCCCCTGCTCACCTCCATATCATGATACAATATTTTGAAGTTGCAATAATGAAAGATTTGTAAATATTCTGTTTTAACCACATGGTATATTCTTCACAGAATCGGGCCATACTATGTTCGCACATTACTGTGCGTGCTAACTGAAAGCAGCGATCCGAGGAGGGAAACAGGATGATAGACAGAATCGCATTATTGCTGACGGTCATCGGCGCCCTAAACTGGGGAAGCATCGGCTTGTTCCAATTTGACATCGTCGCATGGATCTGCGGCGGTCAGGACGGCCCTATCAGCCGTGTGATCTACACACTGGTCGGTTTGGCGGGTTTGTGGTGCATTTCGTTGTTTTTCCGCAAGCGCGAACATCTTCTTGACAAGGAAGATGCCTAAAAAATCAGGACCGTCGAGAAACGGCGGTCCTGATTTTTTGCTATTTATACCAGTGCTTGAGTGTCGCGGGCTATAACGAGTTCTTCGTTGGTCGGGATAACAAAAGCTCGAACCGTTGAATCCGGTGCGCTGATCTCCGCTTCCTCACCGTGTACCTTGTTGGCTTTCGCATCCAGTTTTACGCCCAAATAGGCGAGCTTCTCCAACAACTCCGCGCGAAGGGCGTCTTGGTTTTCGCCAATACCCGCAGTAAAGACGATCGCATCCAGACCGCCGAGCGCCGCAACAAAACCGCCGATGTATTTCAAGATCTGATAGCTACGCATATCCCACGCAAGCTGTGCGCGAGGATTGCCCTCTTTCATAGCGGCGGCTATATCACGATCGTCACTGGACACGCCGGAAATACCCAGCATACCGGATTTTTTGTTCATCAGTGCATCCATCTGAGCGGGTGTCAGTCCCTCTTTTTCCATCAAAAAAGTGACAGCAGACGGATCGACCATGCCACTGCGCGTGCCCATCAAAAAGCCGTCCAACGGCGTAAGACCCATGGTGGTGTCGATGACCTTACCGTCCTTAACGGCCGCCAAAGATGAACCGTTGCCCAAATGACAAGTAATGATGCGCGTTCCTTTGCCGTCCGGTTTGCCTAACAGCTCACAGCAACGCGCCGTTACATAGCGATGAGAAGTGCCGTGGAAACCGTAACGGCGAATACCGTATTTCTCATAGTACTCATACGGCAGGCCCCACAAATAGGCGACCTCCGGCATTGTCTGATGGAAAGAGGTGTCAAATACAGCCACCTGTGGGATCTCGGTGCCGAACGTAGCGGTAGCCGCTTCAATGCCCTGAACGCCTGCCGGATTATGTAACGGTGCAAGCGAAGCGTAATCACGGATCGCTTGGATCACCTCATCCGTAATGCGAACCGACTTATCAAATTGAGCGCCGCCCTGCACCACGCGGTGACCGATCGCGGCCACGTCCGACAGGTTATCGATGACCTTGCCCTCACCGGTCGTCAGAGCCTCTTTGACTTGCTCAAAAGCGGCGGTGTGATCTGCCATGGCAACATCTTTTTGAAACACCTTACCGTGTGCCTTGTGTGTAAAACGGCCGTCGATACCGATGCGCTCGCACAGACCCTTGGCCACCGTCTGCTCGCCGTCCATATCGATCAGCTGATATTTCAGTGAAGAACTACCGGCGTTGATAACCAGAATTTTCATACAATTTCGATCCCCTTATCTCTATATTGATTTTCTGTATAAAATGCAGTATACTTAATCATAGTACGAAATCTGTTATTTTTCAACCGGTTTTTTGAATTTTTTTGAACGGAGGTGGCAATTTATGCGAGTGGCAGGCATTATAGCCGAATATAATCCGTTCCACAACGGTCATGCGATCCATATCGATAAAACACGCGAACCAAACGGTGGGTGCGAAGCAACACATGTTGTCGCGGTCATGAGCGGTAGTTTTGTGCAGCGCGGCGAACCGGCCATCCTAACCAAGTTTGATCGGGCAAAAGCGGCACTTGCCGGAGGCGTCGACCTCGTGGTCGAATTGCCGGTACCGTGGTGCCTATCCTCTGCTGAAGGATTCGCATTCGGAGCGATATCGCTGCTCACATCCCTCGGTTGTGTAGACGTATTGAGTTTCGGTTCGGAAGCCGGCAGAATTGAGCCGCTCCAAAAAGCCGTAGCCGTGATGGAAACACCGCGTTTTTCTTCATTGCTCAAGTATCAATTAGGACTCGGTATCTCGTTTGCAGAAGCGCAGCAAAAGGCTTTGGCAGAGATCGCGGGTACAACGGCTGCTTCGGTGTTGGAGACCCCGAACAATACGCTTGGCATTGAATATCTGAAAGCGTTGCAGGCTTGCAGTTCTTCCATGGAGCTGTTCACAGTGCAGCGTCAAGGTTCTTCGCACGACAGCATGACGCCGATCGGGAACACTGCTTCCGCATCATATCTGCGCACTCTATTGTCATCCGACCGTCTGCTAAACACCCTGCCGTATATGCCTGCCGGCTGTGCTGCTGTAGTATCCGCCGCCGCTGACGAAGGGCGGATGCCGACAAGTGCGTCAGCTCTTGATCGCGCAGTCCTGTCACAACTGCGCCGATTATCGCTCGATGATCTGAAGACATTGCCAATGATGTCCGAGGGGTTGGAAAATCGCATATACGCGGCGATCCGCAAGGCGTCGTCCTTGACAGAGTTAGAAGAAAGCATCAAAACGAAACGGTATCCGCTGACGCGGATCCGTCGTTTGATCTGGTCGGCGTTTTTGGGAATCACCAACGAACTCACAGAGAAAACGCCGCCTTATATTCGCGTATTGGCCGCAAACGAACGCGGAAAAGAGATTCTATCCGCCGCCAAACCCACTGTACCGCTGTTGTATCGGGCTTCACAGGTTGCGAAGCTCGATGAAAACTGCCAACGGTTATGGGAGCTGGAAACAAGAGCCACCGACCTTCACGCGCTCGCCTGCCCCACGCCGCGTCCTTGCGGCACCGATCACACCACCGGCCTTATACGCTCTGAGAGTTGAAAAGCACCCTGTGCGACGGCACAGGGTGCTTTTAGGTCATTCTTCCGGAGCGGCTTCTGCTTGCGAAACAAACAGATTCATATTGGAATATTCGGGAATCTCGCGTCCTTCCATTGCGGCACGGAACTGCGCGCCGTCCATTTTCTCATTATCGATAAGATATTGAGAAATGACGTGCAACTTGTCTTCGTTTTTCTCCAAACAACTCGTTGTCTGCTTGTACGCTTCCGTGACAATGCGGTTGATCTCGCTATCGATCTGAGCGGCAATCTGCTCCGAGTAGTTGCGCGTATGACCAAAATCACGACCCAGGAATACCTCGTTGGAATCGGATGCACCAAACACGACCGGTCCCAGGCTATCGCTCATACCGTATTTGGTCACCATCTTACGGGCCGTTTCGGTAGAGCGCTCCAAATCATTGGAGGCACCGGTGGAGATATCCTTGATAATCAGTTCTTCCGCCACACGGCCGCCGAGCAACACCTGAATATCCTCCAACATACGGTTTTTGGTAAGGTGTTGGTGATCGTTTTCCGGCAGATTCATCGTAAAACCGGCAGCCATACCGCGTGGAATAATCGATATCTGATGCACGGGATCCTGCGTCGGACAGAAATACGACACGATCGCATGACCGGCCTCGTGATACGCGGTAATCCGTTTATCCTTCTCCGTAATCACGTGACTGCGTTTCTCGGTGCCCATAATCACCTTAAGCGTGGCTTCCTCGATCTCCTCCATCGTCAGCGAATGACGGCCGCGGCGAGCCGCGAGCAAGGCAGATTCATTAAGCAGATTTTCCAAATCAGCACCGGTGAAGCCGACCGTTGCTTTGGCAATGACTGCCAGATCAACATCCGGGCCAAGTGGCTTGCCTTTTGCATGGACGCGCAGGATCGCTTCACGGCCTTTAATGTCGGGATAATTGACGACGATCTGACGGTCAAAACGTCCGGGACGCATGAGCGCGGGATCCAGAATATCGGGACGGTTTGTCGCTGCCATCATGATAACGCCTTCGTTGGCGCCGAAACCGTCCATTTCCACCAGTAACTGGTTTAAAGTCTGCTCACGTTCATCGTGCCCCCCACCAAGACCTGCGCCGCGCTGACGGCCAACAGCATCGATCTCATCAATAAAGATGATACAAGGCGAGT
>CAYZXC010000044.1:0-10722 GCA_964482275.1 uncultured Eubacteriales bacterium | reverse complement strand
TTATAATCTTCACTGATCTGCTTGCCCATATTCCGAACAATGGCAGCAATTTTTTCTTCATCAAATAAAATTTCTTCTACATCTGGGTGCATGGCACTCATAAAACATCCTCCTCTTTTATAAGCAATAGAACCGTTTTGGTGGCCGGTGTAATACAGACACGCTCGTCACAACCGAAACCACACACAAGTACGATACCCGTTGTATCGCATAAGATCGGGATACGATCCCTTAAAACGGTCTTTTGCTCGTTAAACAACTTTTTCAGCGATTTGCCGCAATTCCTGCCGACAGGATGGAAACGATCTCCCTCCCGACGCTGACGCAGAAACAAATCGCCATCTATTCTATCATAGTCCAAAGCATTTTGGAACAAGTATTGGCAAATATTTAGTTTTTGTTCATATTCTGCTCGCGAAAGTTTCACAAGGTGATATGTGCTGTCCCCCACAGCGTAACGTTCACCAATCGTTACCGAAATACAAAAGGGCGGACAACCTTCGTCGGGCACAGGCTGTGAAGTCAGCACCGTTTCAGTAACCGACCAACGCATACCGGTCGGCAGTACGACCGCACCGCTTCCCGCTTCCAGTGCCGCAAGCAACAGCCGCACATGACGTTCCTCTGCCGTCTTGGTAATGCGGCACAGTGAGCGCGAACGAAGGGGTTCTTCCAAAGCCAAAAGCGCTTCTCGGCTGTACGTATCCGATGCATCGGTTTTGGCGTCGTCAACGGCTGCTGCGGTCAACTTATTCAAAAATTCATCGGTTTGGCGTACCTGCTCAATAAACCGGGTAATCGCCGCCGTCGTTTGCGGATTGACAGCACGCAGCTGTGGCATAACCGTATGGCGTATCCGATTACGGGCATAAGCCGTGTCCGCATTGGTACTGTCTGTAACATACGACAAACCGTATTCGGTACAATAAGCTTCGATCTCCTCACGGGTACAGGCAATCAACGGACGGATGATCGTTCCGCGAACCGGCGGAATACCGGTTGCACCGTGAAGTCCGCTGCCGCGGCACAAATGCATCAGCAAAGTTTCCGCATTGTCATCAGCGGTATGGGCTGTGGCAATCCGGTAGCAGGGGTAGTTCTCTGCCGCTTTGTCGAAGGCGGCATAGCGCAGTTCTCTGCCGATCTCCTCGACGCCTCTGCCCTGTTCCTCAGAAAGCGCCAACACATCGTGCTGCTCAACATACAGAGGAACAGACCACTGTCGGCAAAGTTCTTCGACAAATTGCTGATCCCGCTGCGATTCCTCACCTCGCAACGAATGGTTGATATGTACCGCCGTAATCCGTGAAATAATGCCCTCGTTCCGTAACGATGTCAACAGATGCAACAGTGTAACGGAATCCGCTCCACCGGATACGCCCGCCACGACAACACAATCCGGCGGCAGCATATGCTCCCGCCGAATCGTCTGCAAGGCTTTTTCCTTTACACCCATAACGGATCATCCTTCGTTTTGATGCAATTCCAATGAAGTAAATTGAGTAAACTCGCCTTGGAATGCCAACGGTACCGTACCTAATTCACCGTGACGGTTTTTAGCAACGATCACCTCTGCTGTACCGGTCTGCACCTCAGTGGGATCGCTTTTTTCGTTGCGATAGTACTCGTCACGGTACAAGAACAAGACCTGATCGGCATCCTGCTCGATAGAGCCGGATTCACGCAAGTCCGAAAGTCCCGGACGGTGGTTGGCTTGCTTTTCCGTCGCACGCGCGAGCTGTGCGCAGACCATGATCGGAACGTTAAGTTCTTTTGCCATGATCTTTAAACTACGTGTGATCTCGGAAACTTCGGTCACGCGGTTTTCGGTTCTTTTGCCGGAGTGCATAAGTTGTAAATAGTCAATAACAACGAAACCGAGATCCTTTAGACGAAGCAATCGCGCCTTCATGGTTGCTACCGTAATGCTGGCGGTATCGTCCAGATAGATGGGTGCTTGACCCAATTGACCGGCGGCAGAAGCCATACGCGTCCACTCGTCCGGTGTCAAGTTACCGGTACGCAGTTTTTTGGAAGATACTCTGGCCTCCGAGGATAGAAGACGGTTCACCATCTGTTCACGGGACATTTCCAGGTTGAACACCGCCACAGTGCGCTTTTGCTGCATAGCGACATTGCGCGCAATGTTCAGCGCAAAGCTGGTTTTACCCATACCGGGACGTGCGCCGACGATGATCAGATCGGAACGGTTTAGACCCGTTGTGATCTCATCCAACGCGCTGATACCGGTGGGGATACCGACGTACAATTCGCGCTCAGCAGAGGTCAGTTTATTGTACATTTCGTAGTTGGACGCAATGACCTCACGAATCGGTACGAGTCCATCTTGATGCTTGTCCTGACGGATATCATAGATCTTCTGCTCCGCCTGCTCGATCAAAGCGCTCGTATCAACGCCGGGTTGCATCGCATCGCCGGTGATCTCACGCGACACACGGATCAAGCGGCGAACATCGTATTTATCGCGCACCATGTGCGCATAATTGCTCACATTCGAAATAGAGGGTACGATCTGAGCAAGCTTGAGCAGATAGTTTTTACCCTCATCTTCCGAGAAAAACGATTCCGATTTAAGCGCTTCCAACACCGTGACAAAGTCAATGGTTTTGGATTGTAAGAGCTTTTCAAGCATGATCGTGTAGATCGCTTGATGCTCCGCTAAATAAAAATGCTCCGGTTTGAGAATATCCGCCACCTGTGTAATGCAGTCCGGCTCCATCAAAATCGCACCGAGAACCGCTTGTTCGGCCTCTAAACTATGTGGCAAATTCAATTCATCGTAGGTCATTTCAGGCATACGCCCACTTCCCTTCGGTTTCTGGCTCTGTATTATTCCGCGACCATAACGGTGATCTTAGCAGTGACACCTTGATTGAATTTCAGTTCCGCCTCATACGAACCGAACGCCTTGGCATCCACCATCACGATCTTGCGCTTATCCAACTCCACGCCGTACTGCTCCTTGAGAGCCTGAGCCACCTCTTTGGTAGTGACAGAACCGAACAGCTTACCGTTTTGGCCGGCGCGAGCGGTAACCTTGACGGTCTTGCCGGACAAGGTTTTCGCCGCGGCCTCCGCCTCCTGCTTTTCAACAGCCTTATGGTGCTGCTGTGCCGACTCCTTGTTGCGCAGATCGTTCATCGCCTGCGCGTCCGCTTCGATTGCCAGACCGCGCGGCAATAAAAAGTTACGGGCATAGCCATCCGACACCTGCACGAGCTGTCCGGCTTTTCCCTGTCCCTTTACATCTTGTTTGAGAATCACTTTCATGCTATGTACCTCCTATTTTTGCGCAGCGCGTGCGCGCTCACGCTCAGTCAAATATGTGCTGATTGCCTTTTTGAGCAATGCAGTCGCCGTGTCAAGATCGGTATTTTTCAGGTAAGCGCCCGCCATTGTTTGATGACCGCCGCCACCAACCGCTTCCATGACCAGCTGTACATTGATCGCACCATACGAACGGGCCGAAACGTTGACACCTCCGTTTTCAGCAAACAAAACGAAGGATGCCTCTACCTCTTTAACACAAAGCAACTCGTCCGCCGCCTGTGATGCCGCGATCCGCATATTGGTACCACCGGAATCCGCACACGCGATCGCCATGCCGCAGTACGATCTTGCCGCAGAAATGATCTCTGCTTTACGTTGGTAGACCGTCATGTCTTCGGAAAACATCCGCTTGACTTCCACCGTATCTGCGCCAAGCTTGCGCAAATATGCGGCAGCTTCGAAGGTGCGCACACCGGCCTTCATCACAAAATGCCGTGTATCTAACATAATACCGGCCAGCAAGGCCTCCGCTTCCAATCGAGACACCTTAACGCCGCTCATATACTGCAGGATCTCGGCCACCATCTCCGAAGCAGAGCTGGAATACGGCTCGTGATAAAACAATACCGCGTCGTCAATGTGCTCAACCATTTTTCGATGATGATCGATAACCGCGACTGTATCAACACGTTGATACAACTCCGGCATGTCCAGACGTTCGGGCTGATGAATATCGGTGATAATCAGCAGCGTATCCGGTGTTACCAAGGATAGCGCGTTTTTCGCTTCAATAAACAACTCGCCCTGTCCCTGTGCACGGTAATGCTCAACCAAAGCAGAGGCCAGCGTCGTTTCGGGATCGTAAACGGTATAGGCCTGCTTCCCCATACTGCGGCACGCGGCGGTCAGTGCGACGGCGGAGCCCAAGCAGTCAAGATCGGAATACCGATGTCCCATCGTCAGTACGACATCGCTATCAGCGATCATTTGCTGCAAGGCCGACGCGATCACGCGTGATCGCACCTTAGTGCGTTTTTCCACACTTTTGGACAGCCCACCGTAAAAATCAAATCCGTTTTTCGTTTTGACGACCGCCTGATCGCCACCGCGGCCAAGTGCCATATCCAGCGTCTGCCGCGCCTGCAGGTCGGCCTCGTACAGTGTTTTTCCCCGTCCGACGCCGATCGATAAGGTCAAACTGATATTATCCGCTGTCGGGATCGCGCGAACCTTATCGAGAATATCAAATCGGTCATTCTGAATGATATCCAAATACCGCTGCTCAAGCAGGATCATGAAACGGTCGGAGCCGTTTTTACGGAACAGACCGTTGTGCGCATTTGCCCAATCCTCCAACAGGATATCAACCTGCGAGAAGAGTTGCGTGCGCTCACTGTCACGCAAATTCTTCATGACCTCGTCGCAGTTGTCCAAATACAGAGATAACACGACCGGACGGCTGAGCTCATACTCTGAGGCAATATGGCTGAGCTCAGTATGATCGAAGCAATACAGCACATAGGTAACTTCATCATGCACACGTAACTTACTGACGTATACCGCATAAGTTCTGTCTCCGCACAAAACCTTCGGCAACGACCGTCCCGCTAACTGACCGGCAGACAGACTGGTAAACACCGTTTCCAGAGGCTGACCAAGCGAATCGTTGCTACGAAGCACCTCAAGTCGGAACAGGTCGTTATACCACACGATCTCACTGCTGTCTGATACCACAACAACAGGAACCGGCGTACCCTCCAGTGCCGTGCGGTCCTGCTGGCTGAGATGGTCGGTGATACCCGAAAGATAGCGGCGAATATCGCGCTTAAGATAGCATAATCTCCAAATACCGTAACCCCAGACCACCGCCGATATCGCCGCGGCGATCCAGAATACGGTACGGTTAAAAACCAGAAGTGTAATAAGGAGGAGAAGCGACAAAGCACCGAACAGGATCACGGTCGGTGACACCGACCAAACCGTCCTGCGTTTCATAACATCCTCTCCTTTCACATTCGTTAGTTTTCCATAATAATGGGCAAGATCATCGGACTGCGCTTGGTTTTCTGGAACAGCATACGGGACAGTTCATCCCGCACGCGGGATTTCATCGTTGCCCAATCGTGCGTGTGACGTTGGCAGCATTCTTCCAACACGCGGCGCGCAATCGCCCTCGCCTCGTCCATCAGTTCCTCTGCTTCGCGCACATACACGAAGCCACGGGATACCAGATCCGGTCCGGACACGATCTGACCGTTGATCGGATCAATCGTCGCAACCACGACGATCAGACCGTCCTGTGCCAGATGTTTGCGGTCACGCAACACGATACTGCCCACATCACCGATACCCAGACCGTCTACTAAGGTGCGTCCGGCAGGCACGGAGCCAACCACTGACATCTTATCGGGTGTGAGTTCGATTACTTTACCAAGATCGGTCACCAGCACATTTTTAGCAGGCATTCCCATACTCTTGGCGAGCTGAGCGTGCTTTTGCAGGTGCTTATGCTCACCGTGGACGGGAATAAAAAATTTCGGCTTGGTGATACCTTGAATGATCTTGAGTTCTTCCTGACAGGCGTGACCCGAAACGTGAACATCGTACATTTTCTCGTACACGACATCGCAACCGCGTTTCATCAGTTCATTGACGACCTTACCAACGGTCTTCTCATTACCGGGGATCGGCGTTGCGGAAATGATAATGTAATCATCCGGACCGACCTCTACCTGGCGGTGGTCGGAAAACGCCATACGCGCAAGCGCCGACATGGGTTCGCCCTGACTGCCTGTAGTGATGATGGTCATCTTCTCTTTGGGATAGCGATTGATCATATCGATATCCACTAAGAGCCCCTCCGGCATCGTGAGATACTTGAGTTCATGCGCGATCGTGACATTATTTATCATGCTGCGGCCCGAAATGGCGACCTTGCGGCCGTCTTTCACGGCGGCGTCGATAATCTGCTGAATACGCGGCAGGTTGGAGGAAAACGTGGCGATGATGATACGCTTGTTTTCCGCTTTTTTGAACAGGCTGCTGAAACTCTCCCCTACCACACGCTCGCTGGCGGTATAGCCGGGGCGCTCTGCGTTGGTGGAGTCCGCCATCAGTGCCAAAACGCCTTCCTTGCCCAGCTCACCGAGACGGGGCAGGTCGATCATCGTACCCATGATGGGGGTACAGTCGATCTTGAAGTCGCCTGTATGAACAACATATCCGATCGGAGTTTTAATACCAAGTCCCACCGCATCCGGGATGGAGTGGTTGACGTTGATAAACTCCACCGATATCTCACCGAAATGCACGATATCGCCAGGTTTTACCACATGCAGCGGCACCTTTCCCGATAACCCATGTTCCTTAAGCTTGGAATCGATCAGTGCAATGGTCAGTTTCGTTGCGTAGATCGGGAAGATCATTTGCTTGAGCAAATACGGCAAGGCACCGATATGATCCTCGTGCCCGTGCGTAATAACAATTCCGCGAATCCGGTCGCGACATTTTTCGACGTGGGTGAAATCCGGCAGCACGATGTCAACGCCAAGCAGGTCTTCATCCGGGAACGCCATACCGCAATCGATCAAAAAGGAATCGTCGCCGTATTCAAACATCGTCATATTTTTGCCGATCTCGTTAAGACCGCCAAGCATGGTGATGTGTACGGGATGCGTCGGCTTGGGAGCCGGTTTTTTGGGCTGTGTACGGTTGGTATTGTAGCGACGCGCCGGTTGGCGGGCCGGTTTCTTTTCCTTGTTTTCAGCGGGTGCTGTTGCCGCGCGGGAATTTGGCTTGCGAGTGCCGTTTTTCGGGGCGGCTGGAGTAGAACGCTTGTTTTTTTCTGTTGTCATAAAATCCTCCGTTTCTTAAATTAGGTAAAATCGAAATTAAGCCCCACTTCGTCTGTGAGGCCGTGATGAGCAATATGGTCCGAACACATAAAAAAGATGAGATTGCGCTAACCGATCACATTAGTAAGTATATTTTACCCTTTTTAATACCTGTTGTCAAGTTAAAGTATAGGACACGCTGGTACAATTAGACTTGCAGCGAACAACTTTTTTTGCTACAATATTCTTACAACCTGCGAAAGCGAGGATTCACGATGAAAAAAGTGGAATTATTTACCGATGGCGCCTGCTCCGGGAACCCCGGTGCCGGAGGCTGGGCGGCGATCTTGCGATACGGCACACACGAAAAAGAACTTTGCGGCGGCGAAGAAAAGACCACCAATAACCGTATGGAACTGACCGCGGTTATCGAAGGCTTAAAAGCGCTCAACGAGCGCTGCAAGGTACTTGTCACCACCGACTCGCAATACGTCGTCAACGGCATTGAAAAGGGTTGGGCGGCAAACTGGAAGAAAAACGGATGGCGCAAAGCGGACAGGAAGCCCGCTCTTAACGCCGATCTGTGGGATACGCTGTTAAGTCTTGTCACTTTACACGATGTTTCCTTTCACTGGGTACACGGACATCAAGGACACCCGGAAAACGAGCGTTGCGACGCACTCGCCGTTGCACAATATCAAAAACTGGTATAAAAAAGCCTGTCAGTCGACAGGCTTTTTGCTTTATCGTTATTCCATAACTGCTTTATGGAACACTTTTTTACCCTTACGGATCTTCAGTCCCGCCTTCAGGTCGGTTTCCGTATAGCTGACATTAATGTTGTCAACTTTCTCATCATTGACGGTCACACCGCCCTGCAATACCAAACGGCGCGCCTCGCTCTTGGACGGCAGCAGTTCACAACGCAGCAACAGATCCAAAATACCAATGGAACCGTCTATTAAGTCATCGGCGGTCAAGATGGTGGTAGGCATATCGGAATCGTCTGCGCCGCCGGCAAACAGCGCTTGTGATGCGGTGCGCGCTTTGTCCGCTTCCTCTTTTCCGTGAACAAGAGTGGTGAGCTCGTAAGCCAAAATATCTTTCGCCTTGTTGAGCTCGGCTCCCTCCCATTTATCCATCGCGTCGATCTCTTCGAGCGGGATAAAGGTGAGCATACGGATACATTTGAGTACGTCTTGATCCCCCACGTTGCGCCAATACTGATAGAATTCAAACGGCGAGGTCTTGTTAGGGTCCAGCCACACGGCACCGTTGGCCGTCTTACCCATCTTCTTACCCTCGGAGTTCATCAGCAAGGTAATGGTCATCGCATAGGCGTCTTTGCCGAGCTTGCGGCGGATCAGCTCCGTACCGCCCAGCATATTCGACCACTGATCGTCGCCGCCAAACTGCATATTGCAATCGTATTCCTTGAACAGGTGGTAGAAATCATACGATTGCATGATCATATAGTTGAATTCTAGGAAGGATAAGCCCTTTTCCATACGTTGCTTATAGCACTCGGCGCGCAACATATTGTTGACCGAGAAGCAAGCGCCGACCTCACGCAACAGGTCAACATAATTCAGCTTCAACAACCAATCGGCATTGTTGACCGCGATCGCACCGTTCTCGCCGTCAAAGTCAATGAATTTTTCCATCTGCTTTTTGAAGCATTCACAGTTATGCTCGATGGTTTCGGGACTCATCATCGAGCGCATATCGCTTCTGCCGGAGGGGTCACCGATATAACCGGTACCGCCGCCGAGCAGCACGACAGGACGGTTTCCCGCCATTTGAAGGCGTTTCATCAGGCACAGTGCCATAAAGTGACCGATGTGCAACGAATCCGCCGTCGGGTCAAAGCCGATATAAAATCGTGCCTTGCCGTTATTGACAAGTTCACGGATCTCGGTTTCATCCGTCACCTGCGCGATCAAGCCACGCGCCACTAATTCTTCATAGATCTTCATAGTTCTTCTCCTTAACATAAAACCCTCTGCAGCTTGAAAGCTACAGAGGGCAAATAATGCGGTACCACCTCTGAACGGACAGCCCTCACGAACTGTCCCTCACGGAGTGCCAACGGCACTCACACGCTGTAACGGGCGCTCCCGTCAGACCCTACTCTTCGTTCGGGCAGCCGCTCCGGAGTGTATTCGCACGAAACCCTTGCACCCTTGCACCAACCGGATGCTCTCTGAAAAGGATCGGCCGTGTTACTGGTCTCCTTCTTGGCGTTTAACACCTTATGAGTATACCAAACTATTTTCTAAAAGTAAAGAGTCATTTCAAAAAATCATTCTATCTCGCTTTTCAGCGCCGACAATATCTCGGCGGCACTCTCTAACACAAGATCGGGGCGATCAGCGGAAGCGTCAAGGATCTCTTTTGTCGTTTCTCCGCTCATCACCAAGATCGCCAAAACACCGGCATTCAGCCCGCTCTTGACATCGGTATAGATGCGGTCACCGATCATTGCGGTATGCGCGGCATCCGTACCGGTGCGTTCCATTGCGAGCTGCGGCATCAACGGAGACGGCTTGCCTACCGACAGCGGGCGGCGTTTCGACACATTGTACAGCATATCGCAAATACTTCCGCAATCCGGCACACTGCCGAATGAGGTCGGACACACATAATCCAGATTGGTAGCAATATACGGAATATCGGGACGCGTAAGCAACAGTTTGGAAATGTCGTAGAGCTTTTGAAAGGTAAGCTCCGTATCATTCCCCATAACGATACAATCTGTCTGTTCGATGTCCTCGGTAACAACAAAGCCCTCACGCTGCAGTTCTTCTTTCAAGGATGCGGTACCGCAGACATACAGGCGGGCATCGGCGTGATGTTGTTTCAAGTAAAACGCTACCGCCTGTGACGAGGTCAGAAAATCATCATAATCCGCCTTGATGTCAAGACGTTCCAGCTTGACAATATAATCCCTAACGCTTTTTGAAGAATTGTTTGTCACAAACAAATAACGACGTCCGGTGGCACGAATCACGCGCAGAAGCTCTTTAGTAAAATCGTACAGCTCATTTTCAAGATACAGCGTTCCGTCCATATCGAATAAAAACAACCGCGTATTTCGAATTCGTTGTTCTGCCGTCATATCCGATCACCTCGCGTGTTTAAGAGTATCACGTAACCGATTGCGTGTCAAGGTTAGTTGAGTTCCAGCCGTATTTTTGCAGATCAATACGACCGTCGCTTTCGAAAACGACCCCCTCTTGTTCGAGAAGATCGCGTTGTACCGTTCCGCCGCCAAAGGCAAAGCTCGACGCGGTTCGCCCCTCGCGGTTCACTACCCGATGACAGGGGATCGCGAACGGTTCCGGATTGACGTGCAGCGCATAACCGACCACACGCGCCCAGCGTGGATTGCCGGCAAGCAACGCTACATATCCATACGTTGCAACCTTCCCTCGTGGAATCTGACGAACAATATCGTAGATACGCTCAAAGACCGACATACTGTGCCTCCTAATTAAGGGTAAAAGTTGAAAAGTTCAAAAAATATGGTGTACTGGTATGGTGGAAAAATTTGCGGCAATACGGGCAAAAAAACGCGGCGAAAACCATTGTGAGTTCG
>CAYZXC010000043.1:0-10766 GCA_964482275.1 uncultured Eubacteriales bacterium | reverse complement strand
GTGTTTGTGTCCGCAGGACACAACATCGTTTGACCGCTTGCGGTCAACATCATTTCGAGCAGGGCGAGAACATCGTTCCGCTTGCGGACAAAAAACGAGGTTGCCTTCGGCAAACAGTGTTGTGCTCCGCACAAACGATGTGATGCTTTGCATCAACGATGTTGCGACTTTGTCGCAAATGTTTGCCCCTTCGCCGCTTTTATGCTGTGGTTGGGGCACTATAGGACAAAAAGGCAGGCTAATCCGGGGGCATGCCCTTTGAAAAGCAAAAGGAAAAATGGTATCATTGAGTTTTAGAAGAATGTCGTCATCGATTGTTTTCACATTGCAACAGAGCGTGCACATATTTTCAATAATTTTTTGCGTTTATTTTCTATTGACTAGAAAAGCAATTTGTTATATAACGATAAAAAAGTTGTATAAAAACCGATAGTTTTATACACTTTATCATGTGATTTAAGAGGAGTTGGGTAACGTGCGCATTGCCAAACGAATGATCGCCTTTCTGCTTGTGACCGTACTGTTGATGGGAGTGGTTCCGAGCAGCCTTGCGGAAAGTGATGACGAGTATTTTTATGAACGGCCGCAAGAAAAAACCGATTATGCGTATTCCTTTGCGATCGTCGGTGACACCCAAACACACGTAGAGAAAGATACGATAACGGGTAATGACGCAAGCTCCAGTAACGATACAGCGTACACCCGAAATCTTTATAAGTGGATCGTGGACAACAAGGATCAAAAGAAGATAAAGTGGGTATTCGGTCTCGGGGATATCACGGAAAACAGGAATTATACCGTAGCGGGTTCCGATGAGATGGAATGGCTGTTAGCAAAAAGCGCCATTCGTCAGATGGATAGGGCGGGCATCCCGTATTCGCTTATTCCGGGCAACCACGACAACATCTCGCAATTTAATGAGTATTTTGGGCAAACCTTCTACACCTCGCGTATAACGGGGTATTACGATCAAAGCTCGATCGCCAACCACTATATCAATTTCGAGGTGGCAGGGACGAAATATATGGTTCTCTGTTTGGAGTTCGGCCCGACGGATCAGGTCTTAGACTGGGCAAACGAAGTCGTTGCAGCGCATCCCGGACGCCGTGTCATTGTTACCACGCATTTTTATTTGGAGAAGGACGGAAGTCTGGCGGACGAAAATTCCAGTCACGCCCCCAACCCGAACGGCGTTATTTCCAACGCATATCCGCGCAACAACGGCGATATGATGTGGGATAAGTTCGTTTCCAAGCATCGCAATATCATCATGGTGCTGTCGGGGCACCTGACCAATCGGGACGTCTCCTTCAGTCAACGAAAAGGCGTGAACGGCAACACCGTTTCGCAGTTCTTGATCGATCCGCAGGACTCCAATTTTTCAGAGGGCTTCATTTGTATGCTGTATTTCTCGGCAGACGGCAAAAAAGCCTCGGTCGAGTGGATATCGACCGTCAGAACGCAGGAGGCGCAGGCAGACGACCCCAGCGCGGGAGATATCTTGTATAAGGAAAGTAACCAATTTGATTTTACGGTAACCGACCTTACCTATACAGGCAGCGACCCTGCCACGCCGATCAATGCGATCACAACGGTCGCCAAGGGATCAAAAAAGACGACGACCACTTCGACGACCACTTCGACGACCGCGAACGCCGGCAGTACGTCTGCCGTGGGTAACGTTACGTCCGGCAATGCCGTTGTTTCGAGCACCACCGTTACAGGCGTTGAGAGCACGACGGAGTCGAGCGACGGATCGACGCTTGCGGTCGGTGCCACCACGGCAACGAAGCCGAGCGGAGACGCCTCACCGGTAAATTCCACCGGGATCGTGATAGCGATCGTCGCCGGTGTGGTGTTACTCGGTGCGGCCGCATTAGTGATCTGTCTGGTTATTGCCAAAAAGAAAGGCAAGAGCGAATAAATCAAAGAAGAACCGGAGACACGCCTTACGAGAAGGTGTGCCTCCGGTTTTTTGTCACACTAACCGGAAAGCGATACCTCTTGAAATGCAACAGGAAAAATGGTATATTGAGTCTTAGAAGAATGTCGGCATCGTCAGTTCCCTCGTCAGAGGGAGCCGGGGAAGGAGGGGAGAGCCGTGAAAAAGGTATTGGTCGGGATGAGCGGCGGCATCGACAGCTCGGCGGCGGTATGGCTGCTTAAAGAACAAGGCTATACGGTCGAGGGCGTGACGCTGTTACTCACCGAGGGCAGTGCGTGCGGTTCTTCCCGTGATGTGGAGGATGCGCGCCTGACGGCACGGCGGATGGGGATCGAGCATCGCACGCTGGATGAGCAGCAGTGGTTTCACGATACGGTGATCCGCAATTTTGCCGACACCTATCAAGCGGGAGCCACGCCGAATCCGTGTATCGTATGCAACCGTGAGGTGAAATTCGGCAAGCTGATGGAGCGCGCGTTAGCCGAAGGCTTTGACGCGGTGGCGACCGGTCACTACGCGCGGGTCGAACAGGCGGAAAACGGACGGTGGCTACTGAAAAAGGCGCTCGACTCCTCCAAGGATCAAAGCTACGTGCTGTATTCGCTGACACAGCATCAGCTCGCGCACACGCTGTTTCCGCTCGGTGACCGATTCAAAGCCGATCTGCGCGTATTGGCGGCAGAACAGGGCTGGGAGGCGGCAAACAAGCCGGACAGTCAGGACATCTGCTTTATCCCCGACGGCGATTACGCGGCGTTTTTAGAAAAAACGATGGGCGTTCCGCGTGAGGCGGGCGATTTTGTGGATATGAGCGGGCAGGTCATCGGCAGACACACCGGTATGATCGGGTATACCGTCGGGCAACGCAAAGGTTTGGGTGTGGCGTTCGGCGAGCCGCGGTTCGTGGTGCGCAAGGATGCCGCCCGTAACACGGTGACGCTCGGCAAAAGCGAGGATCTGTTTACAAGCAAATTGGTTGCAGATCGCCTCAACTGGATCGCGATCCCCGAACTGACCGCACCGATGGCGGTGACCGCGAAAACGCGGTATTCACAAAGAGAAGCCGCGGCAGTGATCGAGCCGCTCGATGATGAGCGAGTGCGGGTCACGTTTGCCGAACCGCAACGCGCGATTACAGTGGGACAAGCGGTGGTGTTTTACGACGGCGATACCGTCGTGGGCGGCGGCACGATTACAGAGGATTAAAAAACGAGGGTGGACTTGTTCGAAAGTCCACCCTCGTTTAATTTACAAATATTCGTTTAACACCTGTGCGACGCCGCCTCGGTCGTACGGCGCGGTGATACGATCGGCGATCGCTTTGACCGCCTCGTCGGCATTGCCCATGGCAACGCCGACGCCGACATACTGGAGCATGTCGTAGTCGTTCATACTATCCCCAAAAGCAATGCTTTGTTCGCGGGGGAGATTCAGTTCTGCGAGCACCTTACGAATACCGCTCGATTTCGAGCAGCCTCGTGGGACGATCTCCGCGTAATGCGGGTGCTGAATGACGTCCAGATGCTCGTTGACGTACGGCGCGACAGACGGCGGGATCACGCTGTACACGGTGAGCTTGGAGGTGATCTCGTTCGGGTACTGTTCCCGCCATTCGGCGGCGGTGTAAATGCGGGGGTAGGCGGGAACCAGCTTGGTCGCCGTCGGGGAGGCGAGCTGTATCATATGCTCTTCGGTCTCCATCACAAGCGTGGCGTCTGATCGTTCAAACGCCTGTTGAATGGGGGCGAGGAGCTCCTCGGAAACGGAGGTGCGGTATATCACGCGATCCCCGATCGACACATACGCGCCGGCACCGGCGACGAGGCCGTCAAAGCCGATGTCCAGCACTGCGGGATACAGGTAGCCGGTGGAACGGCCGGTGCACAAAAACAGATAGTTACCGCGTGCGCGGAACGCGCGCATGGCGTCCACGTCCACGGCGGCGGGCGGCTCGTTGCGCATGGCCAGCGTGCCGTCCAGATCAAAAAAAGCGACGATAGGTAAAGACATATACAAGAACCTCTTAAGTCAGACTAAATACGGGCGAAAAGCCCATCAGAGCCAGCGCAAGCAGGCCGAGATACACGAGCGTTGCGGGCAGGCCGCGGAACGAGGAGGGAATGTCGGGGTTATCCATGCGATCCACCGCCTCGGCGGTCATGGCCGACAGGAAAGCAAACCCGAAGGACGCGCCTGCGGCGAGTCCCAAAGCAGGCAGGAAGGATACCGATACCTGCAGATTGAGCAGCAGCGCCACTCCGACGACCAGATTGTTGAACGCCGCGAGTGACAGCATATGCCGCACGCGGCGGTACAGTGTGGGGAAACGGCTGAGCACCACGATGGCGATCAGGTACAGCAGACAGACGATACACACGATAATGAGCGGGCGCAGCATCCGTACCCACCAGACGGCGGCAAGAAGCCGGTCGATGGGATAAAAGACGGCGGTCGTGACCACCGAAAAGCACAGAACCAGAACGTCAAACCGCAAGAGCTGGCGAGGGTGACGCACCATTTTGAGTATTACCGACGAATCAAAGCCGGCGGTGAGCACCAGATTCTGCATGGTGGCGGCGATCAAAAAAACGACGAGGGTATTTACGACTGCGTTCATAACATACCCACCTCCTCTGAGTCCTTGCGGCGCAGCAGCTGCTTGAACCACTGCAGAGCGGCGGCCATGAAGCCGAGCAGTACAAAGCCGATGAAGGGGTGCGCGGCTTCGGGAAAACGCGCTTCGTAGCCGAGCGAAACGTTCCAAAGCGTGCCGTATATCGCCATTTCACGCAGAGCGGACGCGACGCACAGCACCAGACTGAAGCCGAGAGCGGAGCCGAGCGAATCTGCCAGTGTGAGGGACAGACGCGGGCGTGCGGTCGTCGGCGCAATGGCGGAACGGTATGTATACAGGGTGTTTACCGCCATGAGCGGTAAAAACAGATACAGGTGCGCGTAGATCTCCGCGGAGATAGCTAAGCGCAACGCGACCGCTGCGCCGAACAGCAGAACCGAGGAGAGCAGCACGTATACGACCGGCTGCAGGCGGGTGGCGACGTGCTTGGCAAGTAAAGCAAACAGCAGGTCTGAGAGCACAAGCGTGACGACGGTACACACGGACAAGGCGACGCCGTAGCGCAGGTCGATCCCCATTGCCAGAATGGGACACAGACCCAACGCCTGAACCAGTACCACATTTTGGGGGAGAAACGCGTTCCACACTACCGATAAAAAGTCGCGTGATGAAGGCTTCATAGCGATGTCACCTCCGTTTTTCTGCGGCGGATCAGCGCAGTCAGATGCCAACAGCTGCGATCCAGCAGCGGCGAGAAGGAATTGACCAGCATGACCGCGAAGAATTCGCAGCATTCAAAACGACCGTAATGACGCAGGATCATGGTCAGAATGGCGGCGATAACGCCGTATAGGATACGCGCCAGCCAGAAGCGCGGCGCGGTGACCGGATCACTGAGAAGAAAGACACCGGAAAACAAGAGCAGGCCGGTACAAAGCTCCAGCGAAACACTGGTGGCGGCGTCGATGGGGGCGCGCGGGAACAGTGCCGCGGCGAGCGCGCAAACCATTAAGTAAGGGATCAGGATCAGCGGGGACGACGAGCGGCGCATGAACAGGTACAGGGCGCACGCAAGCAGGATCAGCACACCGGTCGAACCGATCGGGCCGGGAAAATCGCCGCTGAGCAAAGAGATCCAGCCGTACGAGGTCGTACCGCCGCTGTTGAGCTGTGCGGTGGGCGAGGCCGCCGTGATGACCGCAGAGGTATCGAACAGCGGCAGGGAATCGGTCAGCGTCGGATCGGGATACACGAACAGGCGGGTCGGGAAACATACGGCACAAAACGCCATACCCGCCGCCGCGGGATTGAAAATGTTGCGACCGGTACCGCCGAACGGCATTTTGACAACGCCGATGGCAAACGCCGCACCGACGGCAGGAACCCAAAAGGGTGCGAGCGGCGACATCATCGCGCCGATCAGACCGCCGGTCACCATAGAGGTCGCATCCGACATCGAGGGGCGGCCGTGGCGGAACAGTCCGCAGATGAATTCGGTGATCACCGCGCTGACGATACCGGATAATACCAGTAAGAGCGGGCGAACGCCGTAATGCAGGCAGGAAAACGCCGTCAGCGGAACCAAGCACAACAACACGCCGTAGGATTGATAGGCGGGACGCTGTGCCTCGCGCAGATGCGGGGCGGCAGAAGCTTTAAGCATCGTCATCCTCCTCCAATTCAACGGAAATCGTGTTGTCCGCCGTTTTTGCTTCTTGGACAACCGCGGCAAGATCAATGCCGCAGGGGCAGATATACGAGCACGCGTTACAGCCGTCGCACAGATCGACGGAGAGCGTGCTCAGCCGCTCGTAGTGCATATTGCGGTAGCGGCGGTTGATCTCAAACGGCAGCAGTCCGGCGTGGCACACCTGCACGCAACGGCCGCAACCAATGCAGGTGCGCGGCGTGACGGGGCGGATCGCTTTCGCGGTAAAGGCCAGTATGCAGGTCATACCGGGCAGGATCGGAATGTCCGAGGTGAGGGCCGTCGTGCCGGTCATTTGCTCTCCTAAGATCAGATAATCCGGTGGTTCGATCAGGCCACAATGCTCCAGCACCTGTTGTACGGTCGTTCCGAAGGGCACCGATATGTTTTGCGGACGCGGCACAGCGTCGCCGGCGACCGTGATGGTGCAGCGGTTGTGCGCTTCTCCCAGATATACGGCGCGATACAGTGCCAAGCACGCCTGCACGCCGATACGGCACACGCGTGAACCGTATTTGACCGTGCCGCGGCGTCCGTGTCTGCTGTAGCGTACCGGATCGGCTTTCGGGTAATAGGAATCGGTCTGATAGACGTGGTCCTTGCCAACGCGGAGCGCAATGGAGCGCCGCCGCTGACCGGACAGGCACACCGCAATGTGATACCGCGGCGCACCGACGCACAGCGCGGCGAGTCGCAGCCCTTCGAGCACCTGCTCGGCGCGGTCACGCAGGACTGCCCAGGCACTGGAGGCGTACGGTTCGATCTCAATACCGTCTGCCGCTAAAAAGTCACAGCCGGTCTGTTGCCATTCGCGCAGCTTTAAGATCAGCGGCACGCCGTCCAGCTCGTCGATGACGTCGGCGGTTTCCGCGGTTTCGAGGATCAGCTCGGACGTGAGCGTTTCGGGCAGCGGGAGCGGCACCTCCGGCGCGGGGGCGTCGGGTACGCAGTCAATGACGGCACAGTTGAGGGTGCCGTACAAGGGGTGTTGGATCTCGCGCTCGCCGCTGACCGCGCCCATCACACTGGAGCAAACGACCGCGAGCGGGTCGTCCTCAATGACCGCGAGCGGCGTACCCTTGTTGACGGTGTCGTATAAGGAAACGGCGGGGCGCACCGCCGCTTCGGTGGCAAAGGCAAAGGGAAGCACGACCTGAGAGATCTCGGTCAGCTCCGCTGTCGGCTGAGAAATGGCGGGTTCTTTGTGAAACAACAGCCGGATCCCATGTCGAGGAAGCATACTGCCACAACCTTTCTGTAGACTCAAATTCCCAAAAATTAACCTCTTGCAAAGAGCCTGTACCGTTAATATGATGGTGATATACACTCTTTTCAAAGAGGAGGAGCTTGCGATGAAAATGGAACCGCTCAGCAGCGGCGATTTACGGATATGGATGACCGATGAGGAGCTATGCCGATGGGGCTTGCGATTGGAGGATATGAAGGCGGGGACGGCAGGAACCGACCGCGCTATGCGGCGTCTGCTCAGTGTTGCCAGGCAACGTCTGCCGTTTTCTTCAAACGGCAGCGTGCTGGTGGAGGCCATGCCGCTGGAGGGTGGCTGTTTGTTTCTGTTCAGCTCGCCGGGGCGTTCAGCATCGGCGGTCAGTCTGCCGCAGCTTTATGTGCTGGATTCGGCAGAGGCGGTGCTTGGACTCGGTGAAACGCTGTCGGCGTCACGGTGTGACGCGCTACCGCCCGCCTCGCTGTATCGGCAGGGGGACGCGTACGTGCTGATCCTGTACACGGGACTCGGCACCGCAGACGGCTGCCGCCGTCTGTTGCAGGAATTCGGCCGCCGTATGGGCGAAGGGTATGCCGCAGCCTCGTACATAGAAGAACACAGTCAACCGATCACGGTTGGGAATGCGTTGCAACGCCTGTGCGCAGTTTATGGATCTCGTCCACCAACGCCGCCGCATCCGGCGCGTTAAAGAGGGCACTGCCTACCACGGCAATATCCGCGCCCGCTTCTGCCGCGACGGGTGCAGTCTTGGCGGAAACGCCGCCGTCCACCTGCAGCTGTACGGATAAGCCGCTCCGGTCGATCTCGGCGCGCAGCTCGCGCACTTTCGGCATCATGTCCGCCATAAAGGCCTGCCCGCCGAAGCCGGGCTCGACCGTCATGATTAAAATCATATCGACTTTGTCCAGATACGGGAACACCGCGCTTGCGGGTGTTTTCGGTTTAATGGTCAGTGCCGCTTTTTTGCCGAGTGCGTGGATCTTGTCCAGCGTTTCAGCGACGGGCGCGGCGCTTTCAATATGGAAATTGATGAGATCCGCACCGGCCTTGGCAAAGGCTTCAATGAGCCGGTCGGGATATTCCATCATCAGATGCACGTCAAAAAACATGTCCGAGATCGGGCGCAGACGCTCGATAACGGGCGGGCCGAAGCTCAAGTTCGGAACGAACACGCCGTCCATCACGTCCAGATGCACCATATCGGCACCGCTCTGTTTTACAAAATTCAGTTCCCGCTCCATGTGCGCAAAGTCACAGGTCAGGATCGAAGGAGATACCAGCATAGAAAGCCTCTTTCCGCCCGTTTTGGCAAGTACATACACGATTATTCTACCGCATTTTTTCAAAAAGGTCAATAACCTACCAAAAAGCACCTGACAGCGCGCTGTCAGGTGCTTAATCGTTTACGTTACTTTATAACCTTGACCTTAAAGCCGTTGCCGATGCCGGCGGCGTTGGCGTCGTCGGTGTCAACGTGCATTTCCAAGCGGAACGCCTTGTTGACGCGCACCTGTACGTCGTAGAAGGTGGTGCGGCGTTCGCCATCGACCTCGACGGTGACGTAGTCGCCGTCTTTCACACCGAACGCGGCACCGTCCTCCTCGCTCATGTGAATGTGGCGGTTCGCGATGATGCAGCCCTCGGAAAGCGTAACGACGCCCTTCGGGCCGATGATGGTGATGGGGGCGGAGCCCGCGATATCACCCGATTCACGCACCGGCGGTTTTACTTTCAGCACGAACGAATCGGTGCGGGAGATCTCCACCTGCGAAGCCTTTCTCACAGGGCCGAGCACGCGCACGTTTTCGATCGGGCGCATGGCGGGGCCGACGATGGTGAGCACCTCTTTGCAGGCGTATTGGCCGGGCTGAGAGAGATCCTTGAGCGGGGTCAGCTCGTAGCCCTTGCCGAACAGGATCTCCACGTGTTCTTTTGAGAGGTGGATATGACGGTTGGATACGCCGACCGGCACGGTGTTATCCGCTTTAGGGGCGGTACCGACCTCAGCAATAACGCGGCTGACGATCTCAGAAACTAAAGACGCATCGTATGCCATGAGGAGTTCTCCTTTACAATCAGATAATGCGGAAGCTGTCCGCCATCACGCAACGGCGCTGACGCGTAAAGCTGCGTGCCGAGGTGATACCCTCACCGGTGGGGCCGGCGATGGTGAAGGTGGTGTGACCCTCGCCGCCGAAGCCGATGCCCGCATAGGACGGGGCGTTCTTGACGAAAATGGTGGTTTCGACCGCTTTGGCAAAGCGGGACAGATGGTCGATGTTCTTGGAGTGCATATGCGCGGTGTGGCGGTTGCCGTGCTCCGCTTTGCACGCAAGCTCGATCGCCTCGTCGATATTGTCCACCCGCACGATGGGCAGAATGGGCATCATCAGCTCGTGCTGCACGAAGGGGTGATCGAAATCCGCCTCACAGATGATGCAACGAATGTCCTTGCTGACGTTGATACCGATCTTCGCGAGCAGCACATCGGCATCACGGCCGACGCAATCGCGGTTGACGGTGGTTTTGACCTTGCCGTTTTTATCGGTCTTGCTGACAAGTACGATATCTGCAAGCTGTTTCGCCTGGTTGGCGTTGATCTGATACGCACCGTTGCGCAGCATGACCGAGATCAGCTCGTCTGCGATGTTGCGGAACGCGAACACTTCTTTTTCCGCAATGCAGGGCAGGTTGTTATCGAAGGTGCAGCCGTCCAGAATGTCCTTACCGGCTTTGGCGATATCGGCGGTATCGTCCACGATGACCGGCGGGTTACCCGCACCGGCACCGATCGCTTTCTTACCGGAGGATAACACCGCGCGAACCACACCGGGGCCACCGGTGCAAACGAGCAAACGGATCGACGGATGCGACTGCATGATCGCCGCGGATTCCATCGTGGGCTTTTTCATTGAGCAGACCAGCACATCCGGACCGCCGGCGGCTTTACAAGCGCGGTTGACGAGATCGACCGCGTAGTTGGAGGTCGCAATGGCGTTGGGATGGGGGTTGAACACCACACCGTTACCGGCGGCGATCATACCGATGCTGTTGCAGATGACGGTCTCACTGGGGTTGGTGCTGGGGGTGATCGCGCCGACAACGCCGAACGGTGCCATTTCGACCAGCGTCAGACCGCTGTCGCCGGTCTTGGCCGCCGACACGATATCCTCGGTGCCGGGGGTCTTATCCGCCACCAGGAGATGCTTAGCGCGCTTGTGATCCACGCGGCCCATACCGGTCTCCGCGACACCCAGCTCCGCCATGATCGGCGCTTCCTCGCGGGTGCGTT
>CAYZXC010000042.1:0-11386 GCA_964482275.1 uncultured Eubacteriales bacterium | reverse complement strand
GCACCTGCTTTAACGCCGCCGCGTGGAAGATATAATCCACGCCGTGCATCGCGTTCTTGACAGACGCGAGATCGCGCACGTCGCCGATGTAGAATTTGATCTTGTCCGCGACCTCCGGCATCTTCGCCTGGAACTCGTGGCGCATATCGTCTTGCTTTTTCTCGTCACGCGAGAAAATGCGGATCTCCCCGATATCGGTTTTCAGAAAGCGGTTTAATACCGCGTTGCCGAACGAACCGGTACCACCGGTGATGAGTAAGGTTTTGCCGGTAAACAGTGACATAAAATATCCCTCCGTATAGTATTTATGCTGTTTTTTTGATAACTTTGTGAACGGCTCGCTTAGCGATGCCGAGTGCACGCTTGAACTCCGGTGTGCGTCCCATAACTACAAAAAAGGCGAAAAGAGTCACCAGCGCACACACGACAAATTTCAGTAACAAAAAGGCGAAGTTGGTAACAAACCATAGTTTCAGCAAACAAGCGACAGCTATAACCGGTATCACCGCACACAACAGGCGCAGAACATATACCCAGTGCGTAGTCGTAGAACGTTTGAACACCTGTCGAAACAACTGGCGCGGTTCGTACCAAAACACCGTAAGAAGTTGTGAAAGCGCAGTAGCAAGGATAATTCCGGTCACACCCCATAACAGTCCCAATGCAATGGACAGTATGATGTTGAGGGCTGCCGCGCACAACATCAAATACCGTGTCGATACAAACACACCGGTAGACTCGCGTGTCATCCACAACGGATGAATCGTGCAAAATACAAAACGGTTAAAACTCAGTACAAGGACAAACGCACCACCAAGGACAAATTCTTCGCCCAGCCACAGAGCAATAAAATCGTTCATACCGCAAATATAGCAACTTGTGCAGAAGGTGGCTAGGGCATAAAAGGCCAACATCAAAAACCGAAACAATCCGTATTTGTTTTCCTCGTTTTGTGTGGCATAGTAGTTTCCGACACTCGGCAACACCGCTTGGATGACGATCATAACAAAAGAATTGACCATGGTAAAAATCGTAACATAGTTGCTGTAGTACCCAACGGCTACTGTTCCGACGATCACCGATATCAACAAATTGTCGGTGGAGTTCATAATCGTGTTGCCGATTTTATACAGGAACGTTGCTTTTAGATTAGTAATAACCTCTTTTTTGGCATCTGCTACCAGTTCGTTGTTTTCCTTACCCTTAAGATACGGATATTTCTTGGTAGCAATCCACGATAAAACACCGTTACTGCCGAGCGTAAACAGGATCTGCACAATTAGGTAAATCGCATACTGATGGGTCAGTGCCAGAATAACGATCTGCATCACTTGCAAACCGAAGGTGCTGACAGCCGATACCGTTTGTACAATATGCGTCTGCTGATCGGCTCTGAGCAATGTCGACCTGCTGATAGCAAAGTAGGTGCATACCGAATGCAACAACAATAGTATGTAATACAGCAGCATTTCCGAATACGGTAGTGTACTATTGTTGACAAGATACGGTAAGAGCGGAATGCACAACAATCCAAGCGTCAAAACGACCAGCGCAACGCCATTATACAACCGCTGAAAGAACCGAATCAATGCACGGATCTTGTCGTGATCTCGGTTTGCTATCGGCGCATACAGCGAATACACCATAACGGTATAAACACCCAGATCCGACAAAGCCAACATCGTTAAAATGTTGGAAAACAGACCGCTGATGCCAAGATATTGCACGCCGAGGATGCGCACGAAAACCGTACGGCTGACAAAAGAAAACAGCGCCGTCAAAACGTGCGTGGAAATGCCGACGATCATGTTTCGAAGGGAATTGTGTGTTCTTGTGTTATTACTCAATGCTATCCCCCATCATACCCGACAACAGTTTTTCGACGATAAAGCGAGGCGTACACGCTTCAAACAACTCAGATGTCTGCTTGGTCGATCGGCGTTGCCGATAATTTTCGTGCAACCAGTTCTCGGCCTGTGCAGCAAGCTCGTCCGTTACCACGTCGGTTTCGGTTATGTTATACGCCAATGGATACCGGTTGGTATACGGCAACGTGGGGCAATCAGGACTGCACACAATATTCAAAATCGGTTTGCCGAAACCGAGGTAATGAAACAGCTTACTCGGCACCTGATTGGTAACCGTATTGCCGATATTGACCAGTACATCGGCATCTGCCAATATTTCATCACATTCCGCGCTCGGCTTTTCACCAAGCAGGTGCAATCGGCCTTTCAGCGCACCATTTTCATACGATTGCAACAGTGTTTCCTGCCCCTTGCCTATCACATACAAATGTAGGTTTGGATCTTTAAATTTTGAAAACAAGTCCAGTGTGAACCGCGCATCACGAATGTTACCGTACAAATAGCCGGCAAACGCACATTTGATCTCTTCTCGTGTGCCGGGGGCTATCTGTTCGCCGTCATAAAATGTCAGCGGAAATTCCAATGGTTCTACGCGCGAAAGATCCCAGCCGGCCTGTTTCTTTTCTTCAAAGGATACCGGCGTAACAAAAACACGATCAAAGGTGTTGTAAAGCTCCTGCTCATATTGCCGTAGCTCCTGCGCATTATCACATTGGTAAATGCGATTTTCCGACAGCGGATCGACTTGATACATAGCCGTTGCCGCGCGTAGACCGTATTGGCGCTTATAGCGTGCCAATGCTTCCGCCGCATCATAATACGCACATACCGCTACGATTGCCGCGTAGTCCTGCATAGGCATACGCTTCATGCGAGATAGCAGGGCTTTCACCACCGACTCGCGGTATATAGGTGCCGGTGGCCTTGCCTTGCGTTTTCGGCACATGCGCACTACTCTTCTGTAGGCACAACAAGCAAAATCTCTCACGCACTTAATCTTGGCGGGAGAATACAGTAGGCCGTTTGCACGCCGCACATAAACGCCGTGATCGTCAACCTTCCCCTCATCATTGAAGTTGGTTTTGACTGTCAGACCATCTATTTCATAACCGGCTTGTTGGATATCCGGAATCAATTTTCCAATCAGGTTAGCAGTAGCTGATTGGTCAGGTGGGAGTGTTCCCGAAACAAACAATATTTTCGTCATAGCATTCTCGCTTCCTGCTTTTGATAATCAAACAGTTTCTCGTAGTATCGTCCTACATCAAAAACACAAACATGAATCGGAAATCCAAGAACATCGTCAATGTAAAGGCATATAACAGCCATATAGTTTTCAGCATTACCACGCACAAATCCGCATCCTGCCTGTCCGCAAGATACCGTTTGATATGTTGCCAATAGGCATAGGCAAAGAATCCGATCATCACCAATGCGCCGAATAAACCCACATTGAGCAACAAGTCAACATATTCATTGTGAGATACGGCACTGAGATCCGGATGGATATATCGACAGTTGACCGAATATCCCCCAAACAACAAGTTGAACACCGGCAGGTTCCAGTAAAACTTCAAGTTGCGCTCGCTCAAATGCAACCGGCCTGTGGTAAGTTCATCATAATCCCCACCCTGGAGATCTTCGATTTTTTCATCCAAGCGAGTAGCCAAATCGCCAAAGATTGGTGCATCGGGATCACTTTGGCCATAAGCATACGCCGATAAAAGCAGCGCGATCACCAATACGATCACAATAAATGTTTTGACGTTTATCTTGCGCGTAAGCGCCAGATAGACCAACCACAAAATGGTATTCACCAAAATCGCCGTCATACTCAAGGATGACAGCATCATGACATACAAAACAACCACAATGGCCCATCGCCATATCTTTGGGAACAGCTTTAAGGTTACCGTCGCAAAAATCGCTAACGTGAAGAAGAATCCCATATAGTTCGGATCCTCAAACGTCGCTTGAAAGCGCATATAATACATTTCGTTTCCAACGGAATTCTCAAAGAACGTGCCGGTAATGTACGAGCAAAAGCACACAAATGTATAAACCTTAAAAAAGCTTTTCAGTTTTTCAACATCATTCGTCAGCGTCGCTACAATGCTCATACAGCAAGCAATGTCTAAGAACAGGAACAAGCCCTCTCGTATATTATGAGGAATCATGACCAGAATCAAAAACAGCGTATACACCAACAAAACGGGCAGATAGGAAATTCGCAGCACACTCTTCCGTGTAAAATGCAGAAAAAACTGCGCGAGGACCAACAGGGTATATAACCGCAAAACGGAAGTTCCCAGAACTAAACCATAAAACGAATTGTAAAAGATAACGAACGGAAACCCGAGATACAATTTATCGCACAACAGCAATACACCGCAACACGCCACAATACCAAGCGATAAAATCTCTTGGTTGAAAAAGCCTGTCATCGCTGTCAGGACTACCATCGCAGCAGTAACGATAGACGCAATATCAATTTTTCGACTGCTCTTGAATTCCTTAGTTGTCTGTAACATACTTGCCCCACTCATAATATTGTTAATTCTATCTCGCGCATATACGACTCGTTGCCGTAGTCGTGCGCTGATAAATAGGTTTTCATTGCCTCTAACTTTTCGGGATGCGCCATATAGTCGAGTAACACGTCGGCCATACCGGTGTCGTTTTGATTCGGTACGATGACACCTTCCACGCCGTTTTGGATCTGTTCGGGTGCCGACAGGTACTGTGTGACGAACGGCGGCACGCCGAGGATCATACTCTCGGTGATCACCATCGGCTTGCCCTCGTACCGCGAGAGCAGGCAGAACGCATCTGCCTCTTTGATAAACGGATACGGATTGAGCCGATTGCCGACAGCAACCATACAGTCGCCGAGGTCGGCATCCTCAATCATTTGGCAAAACGCCGCATAATCGGTGCCGTCACCGACCACCAACCACCGAAACGCCGCGCCGGCGGCTTTGAGCGCCTTGGCACACGCGATCATGCGATCCATGCCTTTTACCTGAATCGTCGCGCGGCAGACCGTGATGATCTTGAATACGTCCGCTTCCTTGAAACGGCGGTACGCCTCATCGTCGGAGTCGGCCTGTGCGGCACGCGCTTTGAGCAGGGCGCTGTCCACGATGTTGTACACGGTGATCGCCTTGTCGGCGTATGCCGGCATCGTTTCTTTGAAGGCTTCGGTACACGCGTCGGTCACGAACACGATGTTGTCCACCTTGTCCATCCACGGCCGCTCGCCGTCGGGGGTGGAGGTGATGTTCGCGAACGTGGAATGCAGCCACGCGAGCTTTTTATCGGCGTTTGTACCATACGCCGTATACCGCGCCGACCAGCCTTCCAAAAAGCCGATGGCGATATCGTAGTGCTTCTTATTCTTGCGGGACAGGTGTTTGGCTTGGAAATCACCATAGACCGGCCCCAGCACGCCGCGTTTGCCGTGGCGGCGGTTGAAGCGGTATGCCCTAAGCGCCGCACCGGTCAGCAGATATTTTGCGTTCTTGATCACGCGGCCGAGCCTGCCTTCATAACGGCAGGCGGGCGGCAACAGGTTGACGCCTTTTGGGATCTGATCCAGCAGCGGGCCGCGGTTGTGATACAACTGCAGATCGACCTCATATTTTGTTTTATCCAGCGTGTTCAAAAACGCCAGCAAAGCGGTGGTAGAACCACCGACAATCATCTCGTAGTAAGTAACAACGATTTTTTTCTTTTCCATTGACCGCCTCCGACGTGTGCTTGCCATATCATTCCGTTTCGGATAATAATTTTACAATCTTGCGGCACTGTTTAGCCGGTGTTTTGTTTTCGGCGACGAACTGACGGGCCCTTTGCCCCATTTCGCCGCGCTCTTCATCGGTCAGCGCCATCACATCCCGCAGGGCAGCGGTCAATCCGTCTGTCTGTTCGGGAATGTGATAAAAATACGGGTCGTACTCATCCGGCATGCCATCCAACTTATAAGCAAGCACCGGCGTGCCGGAGGACATATATTCCATAATCTTGGATGGAAAACTATACCGCGTAAATTCTTGATTGCGGCGAGGGTTGACCAGCACGGAGACTTCCTTTTGTGCTTTTACCACCACCGAGTTCGGCACTCTGCCCATCAACCGAACGTTGGGATGATCTGCGGCAATTTGCGCGATTTCCGCCAAAGCGGCACCCGCGCCGTACAACGCTAATTGCCAGTCCGGTCGATCCGCTTTGATAAACGCTTTTACAAGATCCAGCACACCGTACGCGCTGTTAATACCGCCCGCATATAAGATAGTTCGTTGTTTTTCTGCCGTTTCGGATGCCGCTTCACCGCCTAAATCGGCCGCGATGCCCTCCACCACCGTATGCTTGATGGGGCGGCCAAACCACTCCTTCATCGCATCGGTGAGCAACACAAAATGCTTCGTTTTACGGATGCTGTGCTTGATGAGACGGATTTCAACGTTTTTCGCAAAACGGAACAAGGCGCTCGCTCGCATGCGACCGACGCTCATATATTCGGGAAGATCCGGCACCACGATACAGGTCTTGATATGCTTGTATTTGCGGTTCACGTATTGCACGACCTGTGCAAACGGAATGGTTAGCGCGTAAACAAGCAACACTTTTTGCTCATCGCCGCCTTGCTTGGCCCACGCATCAACTTCTTTTTTAATGCTGAAATAGCGACTAAACCACTTGATAACCTTGACATTGCAAAATCCGACGTTCACATCCTGCGCACCGGGTTTGTGTTCAAACGAAAAGGTAGGCATACTTACCTTTTTATAATGCTTGGGATACGAGCCGATGTACGGTGAGTTGACCAGCTTTACACGAACTCCCTCAATACTATCCAAACCGGTAACGATCGCCCATTGTAATTTGTTGGCGGCGTCTTGCAGATTGCATTTTGACTGCTTGGCAATTTCTTGCTGATAGTCTTTGGGATAAAGACCCATAACGCACAAAATATCCATACGATGCAATCCTCTCCGTTATCGGTTTGTATCAAAACCGTGTTTCATAATAGTCGTATACGCCACGTCAACGGTGTAATGCTCGGTTAAGTAGTCGAGTTCTTTTTGCACCATCGCCCCGCGGTCGGCGGCGATGGCCGCCTGTACGCATTCACCAAAGGCGTTCACGTCGTTACTCTCACACCACCAGCCGAAGCCGCCCTCGGTGATAACTTTACCGATATCGGTATTCGGGTCGGTGCACGCGAGCACCGGCACGCCGGCCTGCATATAGCCGAGCAGGCGGCTGGGGAAATTCGGGATGGTGAAGCGGTGATCCAAAAAGATCAGCCCCACGTCGCACGCGGCGACCAAGCGGTCGTAATCCTCTTTGGGTAATTTTTGTAACAGCACGGCGTTTTGGGGTTTCGTTTCCGCCATAAACGCCTCTAATTTGCGGTATTCGGTGCCGTCGCCCACCAGCAAAAAGAACGCGTCGGGGTTGTCCCTCTGTGCTTTCAGACACTCCATTACAAACGGGATGCCCTGCGGGCGGCCGAGGTTGCCGCCGTACACGAACACACATTTATCGGCGGGAACGCCGTATTTTTCGCGAATGGCGAGCTTGTCCGCTTCACTGATGCGCATATCCTGCGGTTCAATGGAGTTGGGGCAGACCTCGATTTTGTCCGGCGATACCGTGGGGTTGTGGCGCAGCACGTAGTCGACGTTTGCTTCGGACATACACCCGATGCGGTCGGACAGGGCGTACAGCTGCCGTTCCTTGCGGCGGAAATGGCGGTAGAGGATACCCTTCACGCCGCTCTTACGCATCATGCCAATATCCACGGCGTTTTGCGGGAAAATATCTTTCAGCAGTAAATAGCTCATAGCGCCGTCCCGTTTTTTGATAAAGCGCACGGTATCGGCGTGGGTGATCGGCGGGGTGGGATACAGCACCAGATCAAACTTGACGTCGGCGAAATACCGTTTGATCGCGCTGATGTAAAAGCGCGGCAGCAGCAGGGTCGTGATGCCCTTGACGATCGGGTTGGCTTTTTTGTTCCCACCGATCTTCACGCGGAGCACCCGGCACCCGGCTTCTTCGGTAAGCGCCGTTTCCTGCCCTTTCGCCTGTGCGCAGACCACCGTTACCGCGTGGCCCTGACGAACGAACTCGTGCAACAGGTCGATGGAGATGGAATGCCCGTCCAGATGCGGCATAGCACTGATGGAAAGGAATAAAACGTTCATGTTATCTATCCCCTGAAAATTTTGAAAGCAGGTCGTGACGGATGATGTCCTCACCGTCTGCAGTCAGCGCCTTGATCCGCGCGTTGGCGATGGCGTGACGGCGCTTGACCTCGGCGTCGGTTTCCGCCTCGATGCTGAAAAACGCCACGCGGTCGCCGCTCCCGTTGATCGTGCCGAACTGCGTGCCCTCCGCCTTGAATACGGCGTATTCCTTGATAACGCCCTCGGCGAGCAGTTCCTCGAAGCCCTCGGTATGATCCAGCACGCCGGGGCGGCAATACACGAATTCGTTGACGGTAATATTCTTGATCGGCGGCAGCTCGCCAACGTGCGGTTTTTCGCCGAGCGCTAAGTCCGCCACCGCCTTCACGACGTCAAAGCCGGAGAATTTCTTGATCATCCGGAACTTGATGCTGCCGCCGGTTCTGGCACAGAATTCCACCACCGAGATGCGCCCACCGTCGGTGATGAGCTGAACGAGCATCGGCGTATCGACAAGACCGAACGCCGTCGCGATCTTTTGCGCCGCGTCGCCGATATCGGCGGCAATATCCGCGGAGATATCCGCCGGAATACGGCTGCGATTGATGATGAACTTACCGTCCTCGCCGATCTTGTACAGCGTGGACAGGCACAGCACGTGCGCCTTGCCGCCCTCCACGTACACGTCCACCGTGACCTCGTCGCCCTCGGCGAATTCCTCCACGATGGCGGTCTTGGTACGGCTGATGGTCACGGCATTGTCAAATGCCGCGCGCAGTTCTGCGACGTTATGCACCTTACACACGCCGCGGGAGCTGTACGCATCCACGGGTTTTACGATGAGCGGATAGCGCAGATGTGCTATTCTTTCTTCGTCCAGGGTCGCCATCACCTCAAAATCCGTGGTGGGGACACCGTGTTCCTTGAAAATGCGTTTCATATACGATTTTTTGGATACGTTGACGGCGGTGGCGTAGTCGATGTACCACGGCAGGCCCAGTTCTTCATTGACCTGCGCCGCCACCTGCAGCACCTGATCGGCGCAGACGGAAAACACGCAACCAACCTGTTCCTTGATCGCCAGTTCCTTGACCGCCTGCACGTCCAGTGCCGAGATGGGATAAAACGCATCCGCGTATTCCCGCGCTGCCACCTTCTCGTTCATATCGGCAAGAATGGTGGTGACGCCGCGGCTTTTGAGTTCCTTTATCAGCGCGATCTGCGGGAGACCGCCGCATAAAACGAGTGCTTTCATTCTCGATCACCTTATGGATTGATAGTTTCCGGTTCGGGTTGCGGTACGGGTTCTTTGGCGGTGATCGCGTCCGTTTTGTTGAACGCGATCCCCTCACTTTTGAGTACCACACCAACCGTCTTGAACAACACCTTGATATCAAACCAGATGCTGTAACGTTCGACGTATTCCACGTCGTACACGATCTTTTCGGTCCAGCTCAAATCGTTGCGGCCGTTGACCTGCGCCCATCCCGTTACACCGGGACGCATCTCCAGGCGGCGGCGTTGCTTATCGTCGTACCGCTCGATCTGATACGGCAACGTGGGACGGGGACCGACCAGACTCATCGTGCCGTTCAGGATGTTAAACAGCTGCATCAGCTCGTCCAGACTGGTCTTGCGCAAAATTTTGCCCACCTTGGTGATGCGGTCTTTCGGTTCAAGCTGATTGCCGTTTTCGTCCAGACTGTCCTCCGGGATCCGCATCGTGCGGAACTTGTAGATGGTGAAGGTCTTGCCGTCCTTGCCCGCGCGTTCCTGCTTGAACACCGCAGGGCCTTTGGACGTTAATTTAATGAGGATCGGCACGACGATCAGCACCGGGATCACCGTCAGGATCAGGATCAACACAGCGGATACGAGAATATCCCCCGTCCGCTTCATAAATAATTGTACGTTACGCATATGTACCCCTCTTATTCAAAGCAGCTGCGCACGAGCTCGATGATGCGGTCCTGCTCAGCGGCGGTCATTTTGATATCGCTCGGCAGGCACAGGCCGCGGTGGAAGATATCCGCACCGACGTCCACACCGCCGCCGGCGATGTACGCGTTGGTGGTGCCGCGGCCGTCACCGTCCTTGGTCACGAACGGGTGCATCCGGTACAGCGGTTGCATGTGCATCGGTTTCCAGATCGGGCGGCCCTCCGCGTTGTGGGCGGCGAGCACATCCAAAATCTCGCCGGGGCAGGTCTTGCCCGGCTCGCTTTGATAACACACGTCGTTGTCAGAACGCACCTGCTTGCACATAGCGTCCTCGTTGATGAGCAGGCAGGACAGCCAGTAGTTCGGGACCATCGTCGCCTCGTCGTACGGGTTCATACTGACCGGCAGATCCTTGAAGCCTTCCCTGTACCGCTCGTAGATCGCTTTTTTCAGCGCGATATGCTCGTCTAAGTGCGGGATCTGACCGCGCACCACGCCCGCGATGACGTTGCTCATACGGTAGTTGTAGCCGATCTCCTCGTGCTGGTACCACGGCGCGGCCTCGCGGCTCTGTGTCGACCATTTGCGCGCCTTGTCGGCGGCGGCTTTGTCGTCGGTCAGCAGCATACCGCCCGACGAGCCGGTGATGATCTTGTTGCCGTTGAAGGATATCGCGTTGTAGGTGCCGAAGGTGCCGGTCTGGCGGCCTTTGTAGGTAGCGCCGAGGGATTCCGCCGCGTCCTCGATCAGCACGGCACCGTGCTCCTCACAGATGGCGCAGATCTCGTCAAATTTCGCGGGCGTGCCGTACAGGTTCGCGATCACGACCGCTTTGACGTCGGGATACAGCTCGAACGCTTTGCGCAGTGCCGCCGGATCGGTGTTCCAGGTATCGTACTCGGTATCCAGAAAGACAGGCGTGGCACGCTCGTACATGACCGGATTTACGGTGGCGTCGAAGGTCATATCCGTGCAAAACACGCGATCTCCGTCTTTCACACCGGCGAGCTTCACCGCTAAATGAAGCGCCGACGTGCCGCAAGACAACGCGACCGCGTGTTGACAACCGACCTTTTCGCAGATGAGGCGCTCCACCTCGTTTAAGTTCGCGCCGACGGTGGACATCCAGTTGGTGGCATACGCCTCCTGCATAAACGTCAACTCCTCGCCGTGCATAGTGGGCGAGGCAAGATAGATCTTTTTCTCGAACGGAACCATTTTCATCATCCCTCCGTCATATGGACGCAATGCGCGTAAGTATACACTACATATTATACAATCGGTGACGATGGATGTCAAGTTAATATATAATATATAAAGTGAAGCGGGTGTGCAGTCGTCAATGATGGGTGACACTTTCCTCAAAAAAATATGATGAAGCATG
>CAYZXC010000041.1:0-11444 GCA_964482275.1 uncultured Eubacteriales bacterium | reverse complement strand
GATTCGAACCGGTGACACCGCGGGTATGAACCGCGTGCTCTAGCCAACTGAGCTATACAGCCATATTTGCGCCCCCGCCGAGGGGACGCAGATTATTATATAGTATGCCCCTATTGTTTGTCAAGTACGATTTTCAAAAAAGAAAAACTTTTTATGTCGTACGGCCAAACAGGGTGATGCAGTTCATCGGGCAAGCCTCCACACACTTACCGCAACCGACACATTTTTCGGGATCAATACCGGACAGGCAGTTGGTGACCTGCACGGCATCGTGCTCGCACACCTTCACGCATTTTCCGCAGCCGATACAGCCGACCTTGCACGCGGCGCGCGTTTTCGGGCCTTTATCGTGGTTGGAGCAGCGCACGACACCGCGTGTCGCACTGCCCGCCATCACGATGAGCTTTTTCGGGCAAGCGGGAACACATTTCGTGCAACCGCGACACAGTGAGGCGTCCACCCGTGCAAGTCCGTTTTCCACCGAGATCGCACCGTATTCGCACGCCGCTACGCAATCACCGTAGCCGAGACAACCGTAGTTACACAACCAGTTGCCGCCGTAAAACTGCGTTGCCGCGCGGCAGGACTCTAAGCCGTGATATTCGAGCTTTCGTGCCGTCACGTCCTCACAACCGCCGCAACGGACAAGTGCCGTGATCCGTTCCACGTCGCCCGACACGCCGAGCAGCTCACCGGTCGCTTTGGCGACCGCTTCACCGCCGGGTGAGCACAGGCCGACTTTGGCACCGTGGTTTGCCATCGCGTCCGCGTAACCGGCACAGCCGGAATACCCACACGCGCCGCAGTTGGCACCGGGTAACAATTCGCACAGTGCCTCGGCTTTTTCGTCTTTCGGCACCGCCATCAAAATAGAGGCGATCGCCAGGATCAGACCGGCAAGCAAGCCGAGCCCCGCAAGGAGCAGTACAGCAAGTAAAATTGGACTCATTTGTGTACCTCCTTACAAACCGAACAGGCCTTGGAAGCCGAGAAACGATACCGACACGATCGAAGCCGCCACCAGCGTGATGGGCAGGCCCTTGAGCGATTCGGGGATCTCCGCACTTTCCAAGCGTTCTCTGACACCCGCGAACATCACCATCGCAAGCAGGAAGCCAAGTCCCGCGCCCAACGCGTTCACGAGTGATTGCACGAAATTATAACCGCTGTCGATGTTTAGGATCGTGACACCCAGCACTGCGCAGTTGGTGGTGATGAGCGGCAGATAGATACCCAGTGCATTGTACAGCGGCGGAATAAACCGACGCAGGATGATCTCCACAAGCTGTACCAATGCGGCAATGATAAGAATAAACACGATGGTCTGCAGATATGCCAGATCGTTCGGCACCAGCAGATAGGTGTAGATCGGATGCGTCGCCGCCGTTGCCATCAGCATGACGAAAATGACCGCGACCGACATACCCACGGCGGAATTCAGTTTTTTCGACACACCCAAGAACGGACAGATCCCTAAAAACTGCGACAGCACGAAATTGTTGACCAACAACCCGCCGATGAGGATCGCAAAAAGGCTCGTATTATTCACGACAAGCCGCCTCCTCTCCGCCGTGGCAGTTACCCGCCATCGGGCACGCCGCACACACCGTTTCGGTGAGTTCCTTACGGGTTGCTTTGTGCTCCAGCTTGGTAGACAGACGGTTGGTCAGCCAAATGAGCATACCGAACACGAAGAAACCGCCCGCCGGCAACACAAAAATGGTGATCGGCGGGATCAAGCCGCCCTCCGGCCAACCAAACAGCGTGCCGTTACCGAGAAATTCGCGGATACCGCCCATAACGACCAGTGCCGCCGTAAAGCCGGCACCCATACCGAGTCCGTCCAAAGCCGAAAGCCCCACCGAATTTTTGCCCGCAAACGCTTCCGCACGGCCGAGAATGATGCAGTTGACCACGATCAACGGCAAGTAGATGCCCAGTGATTTATCAACGGCGGGCAGGTACGCCTTGACCAGCATCTGCACAATGGTGGTAAAGCCGGCGATGATGACGATATACGCGGGCAACCGCACCTTGTTGGGAATCAATTTCCGCAACAGCGAGATCACAATGTTGGAGCAGACAAGCACGAACGAGGCTGCCGCACCCATACCGAGGCCGTTTACCGCGGCGGTGGTGACAGCCAGTGTCGGACAGGTGCCGAGCACCAAACGAAGAACGGGGTTTTCCTTGACAAGACCTTTGGAAAACGCCTGCCAATATTTATTTGCCATCGGCTCCGCCCTCCTTTATCGCCTGATAGCCGGCGATCGCTTTGTTGACCGCCTTGCAGATACCGGATGATGTCTTGGTTGCCTGTGAAACGGCATCGACATCCACATCCAGTTTCAGTTCCTGCGCAGATTTTCCTATAAACGCGTCTAAATAGCCCGCTTTGGTGACCTTGTCCACATAGCCGGCGGTCTCATTATCCTCGGTGATCTTCACACCGGTAATGGCACCCGCTTCGGAAATACCGGTCATAACGGTAAGTCCTGCGCTTTTGCCGACCGACTGGGTGGTGAAGACATAGCCGACCAAGACCTCACCCGCATAGGCGGTGTAGTACACTTGCGCTTCGCCGTCTACCGTGACCGAACCCTGTACGAAGGAATCAGCGGCAATGACCTCCATGCGTGCCGCGGTTTCGGTTTCCTCGGTCAGCTTGGCAATGGTGTCCTTCGTCAGCTCGTTTGTTCCCGCCAGTGCCGCGGTGACTGCGCCGGCAATGATCATCAGTGCAAGCGCAGAAATAAGGATCTCTTTCAGATGTTTCACGAGCGCACCGCCTTTCTGCCTTCACCGAAGGGACGCGGGCGTGTCAGTCGCTCGATCAGCGGGGTGAGAATATTCATAATGACGATGGCAAAGGATACGCCCTCTGGCAATGAGCCGTACAGACGGATCAGCACCGTCAGCGCACCGCAACCCACAGCGTACACGACCTTGCCCCACTTGTTGATCGGGCAGGTGGCATAATCGGTCGCCATAAAGATCGCACCGATCATAAGGCCACCGGACAGGATATGTACCACCGGGTTGGCACCGAGGATCCACGTCAACACGAATACGGTACCGATATAGGTCAGCGGGATCAACGGACTGATAACGTGACGGATCACAAGATAGATACCGCCGATGAGTAGCGCCGCCACACAGGTTTCGCCCAAACAACCGCCGCGCAAACCGAACAGCAACGAGAGCGGATCGATCTCGGCCGCCGCATCAGCCGAGAGCATCGCGAGCGGTGTCGCACCGGATACCGCATCGGCCTGTCCCGTCCACGCAAGCGGTGTCGCCCAGTTGTTCATCGCGTCCGGGAAACTACCCATCAGCACAATACGGCCGACGAGAGCCGGATTGACAAAGTTCTGGCCCAAACCGCCGAACATTTGCTTAGCAACAACGATCGCAACCATACTGCCGAACGCCGCCTCCCACAGCGGAACAGTAACCGGTAGGTTGAACGCAAGCAGCAGTCCGGTAACGACACAGGACAGGTCCCCGACCGTCTGCGGACGCTTCATCACTTTACGGCTGAGATATTCCGATGCAAGAGCAGAGGCAACGCATACCGCCTCGACCGCGAGCGCGCGAAAGCCAAACAGCCAGACCGAGGCGATCAGTGCCGGGATCAGTGCGATCACGACATCCCGCATAATATCTCGCGTATTCATCCCGCAATGCAGATGCGGTGATGACGATACCATCAAGGTTTTTTCCATTCGACTCCCTCCTTACTTAGTAGAACGCAGCACATCTTTTGCCATACGGATCGTTTGCACGATGGGACGATGTGCCGGGCAGGAGAACGTACAACAGCCGCACTCCATACAGGTCATAGTACACAGACGCTTGAGCTCGTCCGTGTTACCCGCTCTATACGCCTTGGCGATCGCCGTCGGCAACAGATTCATAGGACATGCGTCCACGCATCTGCCGCAACGGATACAGGTGGTCGCCGCAATATCCGGCGCATCTTCCTCGGCAAACGCGAGCAACGCGTTGTTTTGCTTTAAGACAGGCAGATCGTCATTCATCAGTGCTTGTCCCATCATCGGGCCACCGAATAACAGCTTGCGCACCGGCTTTTTTAAGCCGACAAAGTCCAGAACGTCACGGATCGGAGTACCGATCACCACGCGCACGTTCATCGGCTTTTCTACCGCCGAGCCATCGACAGTCAGCCGCTTTTCGGTCAGCGGCATACCGGTCTTGAGATACCGCGACAGCACCGCGACCGAGGTCACGTTCATCACGATACAGTTGACATCCGCCGGCAATCCGCCGGTCGGTACGCGCCGACCGGTACAGGCGGCGATGAGCACCTTTTCCGCGCCCTGCGGATAGCGGGCGGGCAAGGGCTTTACCATCACGCGGTGCGCCGCGGTGCTGACACTGGCCGCAATACGCGACAGCTCCTCAATCGCTGCGGGCTTGTTGCGTTCCACCGCGATGATGACCTGTTTCACGCCTAAAAATTCCATCACGGTCTGCACGCCGGATACGATATCCCACGAGTTTTCCATACACTCGCGATAGTCGGTGGTGATATACGGCTCACATTCCGCCGCGTTGATGATAATCGTGTCGATCTCATCCAAATTTTGGGGATTGAGCTTGACGTGCATCGGGAAACCGGCACCGCCGAGTCCGACAAGACCGCAGGCGCGTACCGCCGCGATAAACTCATCAAACGTATTGACGACCGGCGGCTTCACACTGCTGTGCACGCGCCCCTCGCCGTCCGATTCAATGACAAGCGCCATCGTGGTACGGCCGCCCTGTAACAAGATTTCTTTCGTACCGGTAACCGTACCCGATACGCCGCAATGGATCGGGGCGGAGATCGCCGCTTCGCTGTCGGCGACAACTTGTCCGACCTCGACGGTATCCCCCACCTTGACAGTGGGAATGCACGGTGCCCCCAGATGCTGTAGCATGGGGATAACGACCGTTTTCGGTGCGGGCATCTGCACGGTTTCGCACTCGGCCGTGTTTTTACGGTGCGGCGGATGTACACCGCCGCGTGTTTTGTGGATCAACGTGGAAATTGACACGCGTATCTCATCCTTTCCTAAAGAATGGGGAGTTCTGCAAATACGGATATACCAAATTCAGCACTAAGCCGGTGATCACACCGGCAGGGATCGCCAGTAAGAGTAATAACGGGGCGTAGTACGTCATCGCCGAGCCGAGCAGCAGATACGAAACCGCCCATTGCCCCGTATTGTGGGCTACAGCGCCGACAACACCGAGCCCGACAAAGCTGAGCTTGTCCCGAAACGATCGGTGGGTCAGCGCCATCAGGAACAGCGACAGCAAGCTACCGACAGCGCTCATCAAACACGCGATCGGCCCGCGGAACAAGGCAAACACCGCTTTCACGATCGCCACCCCCGCGGCACAGGGCACTGACACGCCGCACAGGGCGTACATCACGGTGATATTGGCAAGTCCCAGCTTAGCACCGGGGATCGGCAGCGGCGGCAGCAATCCTTCCAAAAACGACAGAGCCACCGTTAAAGCGGATAACAAGGCGGCGAGCATCAATCGCTTCGTTCTCATGCCGTCACCCCGTCCACTTCACCGGAGTCGCCGACGACACGCACGCTCACACCGGCGGGTACGCAGGCAGCGGTCTGTCCGTTTTTCGACAGCCAACCGCTGTGCACACACACCTGATCGGGGCAATCGCTGTGCGCTACCCGCACACGGCTGCCGTCGATCTCGACCGACAGCACGATGCCGTCCTTTCCCTCGACTGTAAAAGCCGTTTCCTGTGATAGCGAGTACCGCTGTTCGCCTGTCGGCGTCACGATCACCGCCGTTTGGCCGGCGGCACGAGGCTTCCAGATCTGCCAGCAGCACACCGCCGCTGCAACCACAGCGAGCAGGAGAACCACATAATCACCGCGGCGAAGTCGCATCCCGCTCATAGGCTCTCCTCCTCATTCATCACAGATATCTTAAGTATACTATTTTTCTCACAAAAAAACAAGAATTGTTATTATATTAACAAGGCGATAACCAGCAATTCCCTCGCCTTTTGGTAGATCTCCTCAAATTCGGTAATCGGCAGGGGATTTTCCCCCTTTCCCAGTTCAACGGTAAAGCCCGGCTTGCGGTATGTGTCAATAAACCAGTCCTTGAACCCACCGTGTGAGGCGAGCCCGCTCGGTGCGGCGACCGTATACCCGGAGGCCGCCGCCATCACGGCCGCCATTAACCGCGATGCGGGCGGGGTGTGCTCACCGTAATCCCAGTATATCTCCTCGCCCTGGCTGTGCAGTGCGATCACGTGACGGAACGATACGTCGTTGCACAGATCAACAAGCGCCCGTGTTTCCGGCTCGCTCATCGGGCAAGGTCCTCCCCATTGCCGTGCACAAGGCCCTACGATACCCTTTTCACGTTCTGCCTGTTGCAATTCGTGCCAACCTGCGTTAAAATTATGGTTGATATCCACACCGCGTGCGTTCGCCTGCCAGTGTCCGTGAATATCCCCACCGGCAGCGCGCACCGACTCAGCATAGTCGCCGGCGGTTGAGGATCCGTGCACGGCGATCTCTACCCCATCAGGGTTGACGAGCGGTACCAAAACAAGCTTACGGTCGCGCAGCGCACGCCGCATATTCCAACCCGCAAGCAGTTCTCCGGTACGAAGGGATTCGCCGATCTCCTCGCACAACCGCAGGCAGATAAGGGCCGTCAGCCATTCCTGGCCGTGAAACGCCGCCGCCATCAGCACGCGTTGCGGTCCGTTGCCGAACGTCAGACATCGGATGGGACGCCCCAACACGCTGCATCCGATCGGTGCTGTACCGAAAAAACGGTATCGCGTGCACAGGCTGCTGAGCAACTGGTTCACCGTGCCGTGATCCACCGTCTGCGGCATTGTCAGCCGCTCCATTGACACCGCCCCCTTTCCTTCCAGTTTATGAAAAAGGAGTAACCGATATGAATCTCTGTGAAAAAACCGTATCCCAAGACGTCCGCTTTCGCGGCCGTATCATCAACCTGCGGGTGGACGACGCACTTCTCCCCAACGGCAACCGCGCCACGCGTGAGGTAGTCGAGCATCCGGGCGGTGTGTGCGTTGCCGCGCTCACCGATCAACAGGAACTGCTGTTTGTGCGGCAATTCCGCTATCCGTACGGTGAGGTACTGTTGGAGCTTCCCGCAGGCAAGCTGGATCGCGGCGGTGAAGACCCGCTCGAAGCCGGCAAACGCGAACTGCGCGAGGAGACCGGCGCCGTCGCCACTGCATACCGTTCGCTCGGCAAGCTGTACCCCTCCCCCGGCTACTGTGACGAGATCATCCACCTGTATCTGGCACAAGGCTTAACCTTTGGTGACAGTGAGCCGGATGAGGACGAATTTTTGGAATGTGAGCGCATCCCGCTCGACCGCGCGGTGGAAATGGTGCTGAACAACGAGATCACCGATGCCAAAACACAGGTCGCGATTCTCAAGGTCGCTCACACCTTGCGGTGAGCACGTCTTGCGGCGACGGTAAAACTCGCGTTGATTCTGTGTGTTGCATTAGACAAAAAATTGAAGACCTATTTTACTTTGACTAAACAGGGTAACAGAATGGACAGACTTCCAATCCGAAAACAAATCCGCATCGAGGATTATGATTATTCCACACCTGGTGCGTATTTCATTACGGTCTGCACTGCAAATAGAGAAAATCTCTTTTGGTCGGACCGTGGTAGGGGCGAACTGCGTTCGCCCGCCGATGTGCCGTTGTCGAACATTGGAACAATTGTGGATAACGAAATTCAGAAATTAAATTCTGTGTATGATGCGGTTACAGTTGATAAATATTGCATTATGCCGGATCACATTCATTTCATTATTTCGATAAACACCGATGAAAACGGGCGAACGCAGTTCGCCCCTACCATATCGCGGGTCATTAAGCAATTCAAAGGATCTATTACAAAGCAAATCGGCAGACCCATTTGGCAGAGATCGTTTTATGACCATGGAATCCGTAATCAACAGGATTATGACGAGATTTGGCAATATATTGAGAATAACCCTTTGAAATACGCATTGAAAAATCACAATAATTCTGTGATATGGTACAATCAAATAAAGTAAGGTGTGACATATGACTAAAATTCAAAAAGATGAATATATATTTGAGGTTGATATCGAAAAAACCATAGAATATTATAAGGCGCACTCTCTTTGCGAATGCGATTATTGCGAAAACTTTTATGCCCAAATTGGCGGCAAATTCCCAAAACTCGAATCATTTCTCTCCGACTTTGGTGTGGATATAGCGAAGCCCGATGAATGTATGAGCGTGGAATTAGATAATACGATTCAGTATATTGGCGTTGACTATACGGTATGCGGTAAAGTATCAGCTATGGGTAAATACGAAATCGACATACAAGACGATCAATTTTTTAGTCTCGTTATTACCGATGGTTTTGCATCGCCAAACGAACAGACCGGCAAATATTTTACCATTTCGGTAAATACTAATTTCGAATTGCCATGGGTATTGGATAAACCTTTTCCAGGACCAATAGAATTTAAACCAATAAGTAAAATAAAAGATTCTTTCAAAAAAGCATTTAAGGCTTGACCGTTTTGGTCAAGCCTTTTTGCGTGTCGAGGTGGGCGTCGCCCAGCTCATGACACAGATATAAAATCCCCGCCTTTCGCATACCAATACCCTGAAGGGGTGGTATGGATGTTGGATATCGCGATCGTGGTGATCTACCTTGTGATCCTTGTCGGAATCGGACTCCGCGGCGGAAAAGACGTCAAAAACGCCGCCGATTTCACCGCATCCGACAAACAGTACGGTACCTTTGTGATATTTGCGACCCTGTCCGCTTCATTTATCGGCGGCGGCTACTCCTCCGGCAATGCCGCCGCCGCGTTTGAGCACGGCATTGGAACAGCCTTGACTCTGTTTGGTTTTGGAATCGGTATGATCCTGATCGGCAAGTACCTGGTGCCCGGAGTCCGCAGTTTTCCGGATGCCAAAACCGTAGGCGGCGTTATGGGGTCCGCTTACGGCGAAACCGCCCGCCGCTTCACCGGCGTTTTCTCGTTTTTATGCTGTGCCGGCGTCGTGGGAGCACAGATGGAGTCCATCGGCCTTGTCTTTCATTCTCTGCTGGGCGTATCCGAAACGGTCGGCACCCTGATAGGGTGCTTCGTCGTGCTCGTTTACACCACCTTTGGGGGACTTGGCTCGGTCATCTTTGCCGATATGCTGCAATTTGTCCTGCTTGCGGTCGGTATGCCGTTACTGCTTGTCCTCAGCATTATGAGAGGCGGCGGTGTAGAGGCGTTGGTTTCGCAGCTCCCCTCGGAGCTGTTTTCCCCTTTAAGCAATCTGTCGTTCCCCGCTTTCCTTTCGCTCTTTTTCTCGATGATGTGCGGCGAGGCGCTTGCCCCGCCGTATATGCAGCGGTTGCTTATTGGCAAAAGTCCGCGTTCCACCGCGCGCGGCACCATCCTCAGCGGCCTGTTTTCGCTACCGTTCTTCCTGGTGACCGCCGGTGTCGGGCTTGCCGCCCGCGCACTGAACGTCACAGACAACGCCGCCTCCGCTATGCCGGACCTGATCCTTCAAATCCTGCCGATCGGACTGCGCGGTATTCTGATGGCGGCGATGGTCTCCATCATTCTGTCTGCCGCAGACGGGTTTTTGAATGGCGCGACCGTCAGTTTGGTCTGTGATACCGTTCTGCCGCGCTATCCTCACCTGTCCGACCGCGCTCAGCTTCGCCTGTTGCGCGGTACCAATCTCACTACCGGCATCGCCGCGGTGATCGTGTCCTTCTGCGTGCCGGATGTCTTCTCGATTTTATTGCTCGCGTATTCGTTCTGGAGCCCTGTCATCTTAGTTCCGCTCGCCGCCGCCCTGCTGGGCGTACGTTCGAACAGTCGCACTTTCCTGTGTAGTGCGCTCGTGGGCTTTGTGACGTGCTTTATCTGGAACGTCTTTCTGTCCCAACCGTTCGGGATCGACGGGAGCATCGTGGGCACACTCGCCAGCCTTGCGGTCTTTTTGCTCTGCAAACGGCGGTGCCCGCAAATTGTTGCGTGGTTTCGTAACCCATAGAAAAACAGGGTGGCCTTGCCACCCTGTTTTTATTACCATTTCAGCGGTCTGCCACCCCAAATGCCTTCGGAATAATCCCGAATGGAACGGTCAGACGAGAATTTACCGCTGCACGCGGTATTCAGTAACGCCATACGTCCCCACGCATCGCGGTCACGGTACACCTCACCGGAACGCTTCTGTGCCGCACAGTACGCGTCGAAATCTGCGAGCACCATATACGGATCGCGGTCGGTCAGTGACCGTGCCACCTCGCCGTAGGTATACCCGCCGAAGCCCTTGTGCATAAACGCGATCGCGCGTCCGATACGCGGGTCGGCGTTGTGGTGATCCTGCGGACGGTAACCGCGCGACTGCAGGGCTTTGACCTCTTGCTCGTTCATACCGAAGATAAACATATTCTCCGCGCCGACCTGTTCACAGATCTCCACGTTAGCACCGTCCATCGTGCCGAGCGTGATCGCGCCGTTCATCATCAGCTTCATATTCCCCGTGCCGCTCGCCTCGGTTCCGGCAAGCGAGATCTGCTCACTGATATCCGCCGCCGGCATCAGCAATTCCGCCAACGTCACGCGGTAGTCCTCCAGATACACGACTTTTAATTTTTCGCGTACCGCCGGATCCTTTTCGATCTCCTCGGACAGCTTACAGATAAACCGGATGATCTCCTTCGCGAGGAAATATCCCGGTGCGGATTTCGCCCCGAAAATATAGGTGCGCGGCTGAATATCCAGTGACGGATTTTCTTTGAGTTCCAGATACGTGTTCAGAATATGCAACGCATTGAGATGCTGCCGCTTATACTCGTGCAACCGCTTGACCTGCACGTCAAACAGCGAATCGGGATCCACCGCGACACCGTTGTGCCGCTTGATATAGTCCGCGAGCCGCGCCTTGTTGTCACGCTTGATATTGAGAAATTCCTCGCGCGCCGCGGCATCGTCCGCCAGCGGTTTCAACTTTTCCAGTTCCGCCGCGTCCAAGACAAATCCGTCACCGATCCGTCCCTTGATAAACGCGGTCAGCTTCGGGTTCGCCTGGCACAGCCAGCGGCGGTGGGCAATGCCGTTGGTCACGTTCGTAAATTTCTCCGGCATCACGGTATACGCGTCGTGGAATACCGTTTCTTTCAGGATCTCACTGTGGATCTTCGCTACACCGTTGACCGCGTGGGATGCCGCAACGCACAGGTTCGCCATCTTCACCACGCCGTAGCTGATGATCGCCATACGGCTGACCTTTTCGACATCGCCGCCGGTCGCTTCCATCATCGCGGCACCGAACCGGTTGTTGATCTCACACACGATCTGATGGATGCGCGGCAGACGCTGACGGAACAGAT
>CAYZXC010000040.1:0-11486 GCA_964482275.1 uncultured Eubacteriales bacterium | reverse complement strand
GTCCCGCCACCGCAGATGCCGCCGGTATCAACGTCACTCGGTATAAATATGTGGCGACCTGCTTAGGCAGTGCCATTGCCGGTCTCGGCGGGCTGCAGTATGTCATGGCGTATGCCAACGGCGTATGGTCAAATAATGCGTTCGGTGACCGTGGTTGGATGGCGATCGCATTGGTTATTTTTGCGATCTGGAAGCCGTCGCTGGCGATTGTCGGTTCTTTCCTTTTCGGTGCCCTGTGCAATATCAATAACTATCTCCCCGGTCTGGGCATTGAAACAAAAGAACTCTTTAAAATGCTGCCGTACGTTGTCACGGTTGTCGTGCTGATCATTACCAGCATGCGTAAAAAACGGGAATACCAACCCCCGCAAAGCCTAGGGTTAGCGTATTTCCGCGAAGAACGATAATAAAAAAGTGCCGAACGACGGAGTGCTCCGAGTGTTCGGCGCTTTTTTGTTGACATGTTTTTTTACAATGGTTATACTGATATTGTGAAAGGGTGTGGTAGCGTGAAGGTCAAACAGCTTGTCATAGCCGTCAGCGTGTTGCTGATCGTAGTCCTGCTTGGCGGTTGCGGCACACAGCCAGCTGCGGACGGTGCCACCACTACCACTCTGTCTACAGAAAACAGCGTGACCGTTGATACTTCGATCACCGGTGAGCCGACAGCGGACTGTATCCGTACCACCCCTTCTGAACGGGCAACTCACGGCACTTCGTCGACAAGCACGACAACGGCTTCATCTTCCCAAAACGTCACTACGTCCCGAAATACGGTGTCAACGTCGGTTGCAACCACCATGGCGACTGCGGCACCGACGGTAAACGCTCTAACCCCGTTGGCAGCCTCCTCGTATTACGGTTTATCACAACTGCAGGATCTGCCGAACGGCGAGGCGCTTGTGACGACATATAAAACGATAGCAGAAGCGGTACAGAACTGCCAAACGACCGTGGACCTAGATGAGACATTGACCGAGTCCGAGATCCTTACCGTATTTTATTATTACCGTGCGGATTATCCGCAGCATTTTTGGTGTGATGGCAGTATTCGGTACGCCGTTTCCCAGCGTAGCAATACGGTCGTTCAGATCAAACTGCAATATACCATGACCGGTGAAACGCTTCGCGGGGCACAAGTACGGTTCAAAAACGCAGTCATCGCCCTGCTGGAGATCGCCGCGACAGGAAACAACGAATACGAACGCGAATTGCTACTGCACGATGCACTGGCAAAAAGCATTACCTACCAAGAAAGTGACAACGCCCATAATGCCTACGGTGCGCTGGTCGAGGGGAAAGCCGTGTGTGAAGGGTACGCCCGCGCGTTTCAGTATTTGCTGTATCAGTCGGGTATCCAGTGCCTGATTGCGGAGGGCAGTAGTATCAACCCATCCACCGGGCTGTCTGAAGGTCACGCGTGGAATGTGGTACGCATCGACGGCCGGTATTATCATGTGGATCTGACCTGGGACGATCCGGATGATACGAACACGCCGGTCATGTATGCGTATTTCAATCTGACAACGGTACAGATCAACGAGGATCATACTATCAGCACGGAGAATAGCTATTCCTTGCCGAACTGTATCGCGACGGCGGCGAATTTTCACGTCCAAAACGGCACACGGTTGACGACCTATACGGTAGACGGTGTGGCGGCGATCCTCAAGGGTGTGTCCGGTGATGTGCATGTGTACTGTGTCAACGGCAGCGAGACGTTTGTCGAGTGGTTTCAAAACAACCACAAAGCGGTCATGCGAGCGATAGGGATCAATCACGGTTACTCGTACAGTATGCTTTACACAGGGAAAGAAGTAGTTGTGCGGTTGACCGTTCAAGGGCGCGGATGAGTGTTAGCGCCCTTGTTGCGTAAAACGCTTGCAATTTTGACGCGTTTGTGGTAGAATATTGCAAGTAAAAGGGAGGTATGGGCTTTGAGTAAAAAAGTTTTGCTGACTGCGGACAGCACCTGTGACTTGAGTGAAGAACTCAAAGAGCGATTTCATATAAAGACATATCCGCTCCATGTCGTATTAGAAGGTAAAAGCTATGACGACGGTGTCGATCTGGTGCCGGACGATATTTACCGCATCTATGAAGAGAAAAAAGTATTGCCGAAAACGGCTGCGGTCAACGCTGCCGAGTTTATCGATTTCTTTACCCCGTATATAGAGCAAGGCTACGAGATCGTGCATATCAATCTGGGTTCCGGCTTGTCGGTTACGCATAGCAACTGCCGTATGGCGGCAGAAGAACTGGAAGGCGTCTACGTGGTAGACAGCTGCAACCTGTCCACCGGTAGCGGTCTGCTGGTACTGGAGGCTGCTGAGCGCATCGCCGCCGGTATGCCGGCTGAGCAGGTCGCGCGTGAGGTTCAGGAACTGGTGACAAAAGTCAGTGCGAGCTTTGTACTGGACACGCTGGAATTCCTGCATAAGGGCGGACGCTGCTCTTCACTCGCCATGATGGGTGCAAATCTACTGCAGCTTAAGCCCTGTATTGAGGTGGATAACACCAGCGGCAAAATGGGTGTCGGCAAGAAGTATCGCGGTTCGTTGGATAAATGCCTGCAGCAGTATGTGCAGGACAAGCTGAGTGGCCGTACCGATATCTGCACCAACCGTGTCTTTATCACCCATTCCGGCATTTCGGAGGAGCGCATTGCACTGGTGAAGGCAGAGGTTGAGAAGTATCAGAAATTTGATGAAATTCTCATCACCCGCGCGGGTTGCACCATTTCCTCGCACTGTGGTCCGAACACTCTTGGCGTTCTGTTTATGACAAAATAAGTATAACAAGTAACAGGACCTCTCATCAGCGGATGAGAGGTCCTGCTTTATGCCAATACCATTATTAAACGAACCGTCAGCGCCCCTATACCGGCACCAATCAAAAACAGCCCCAGACGGCGTAGCAATCGCAACCGTCGTGCTCGCTTGAGTCCGGTGTACCCGGTAGCGGTATTTACTAACCGGTGTGCCTCTGCGTCCAAAAGTGAGGCAGAGGCCTCTTTGCATTGTTGTCGCACGATAAAAAACACGCGTTCAAAGTATGGGTTTGCGGTGTCTGTTACCTCTACGATCTGTCGGCTGATTCCCTTAATCATACTGCACCCTCCAAACGGGTATTTTTATACACCGAAACGCATGTTTTACCGTTAAAAACGCATCCTTTTCGGCGGCTGTTTTCAGTATGGTCCGGAAGGCGAAATTTATACCAAAAAACAGGCGTTCTTACCACGAATATAACAAATTGTAAAATATTCAGAAGCCCCGTAATTGTGGAAAACTGTGTTGAAAATGTGAAAAAATCCTTATTTTTCAAGGGGTTTGACGCTATTTTTTGCTCGAAAAATTGCGAAATTACCAGTATTTTCCAAAATTTTGGATACGAACTGTTGAATTGCCTTTACGGCTCACGGCTTGTCAGGAACCATACAGCGCGTTCAACGGAATCCCGCGAATTTCCCCAATCTGCACCCTCTCCGCTGTTGCGATAGTCGAACATTTTGCAAAAATGTGACACATCGCCGCGCAGTGTCTCAAGATACCGTTTTGAGAGGGTCGCTGCGGCCTTGGAAAAATCGCCGACCGAGTGTTTATTCATGTTTTTTTCGGCGGCGGCGATCAGCTGGGTGAAGTGGGGGAGACACAGCGCCTCTTGCTCCTCAAATAACTGCCGGAATTCACGCTCGGATTCCCATAGCCGGCAGACGGTGGCAAGCATCCGATCCATTGCCCAATCCACCTTGTCGCAGATAAAACAGGTTTCGGTACGGGCTGCGGCTTTTTTGGCCTGTGTCTTGCCGTTTTTGCCGATCAGCGGGATTCCGCTCTTAAAAATAACCTTTTCCATCTCTTCTAAGTGGCTTTCCAAAATCAGCGCAACGCCCAAGCGGTTGCGTTGCTTTAAGATCATAGCAAAATGATCATAGCAAAAGCCAAGCCGATTGGTTTCGATGCGGACGTCCGGTTCCATCATAGCGGCACCGGTAATGTATTCCGCCATCCGCTGCTCAAGCAAATTGCGCATACGGCAGATGGGGCAGCCTTCCTTCGGGTCAAATACATCACTGATTGGGATATTGGTGATATCAGCACGCATAGCAGTCACTCCTTTTACCTTTCCAGTATACTAATAACTGAGAAAAGTCGCAAGTTTTTTTACAAAAACCCTTATTTTTTTAATAAATCCTTTGCATAATACAGTTTTTGGTGTATAATATTCTCATAAACAAATAGGAGGTCTTTGTTATGCCCCTCGTAAACACAAAGGAAATGTTCAAAAACGCTTATGACGGTGGGTACGCAATCGGTGCGTTCAACGTCAACAACATGGAGATCATGCAGGGTATCGTTGAGGCCTGCAAGGAATTGAATTCCCCGGTTATCCTGCAGGTATCCGGCTCTGCCAGAAAATATGCGCATCATCCCTACCTGTATCATATGGTGCAGGCGGCCGTGGAGGAGACCGGTCTGCCGATCGCGCTGCATCTGGATCACGGTTCCAGCTTTGAGCTGTGCAAGGACTGCATCGATGGTGGCTTCACCTCGGTGATGATCGACGGCTCTCATCTGCCGTACGAGGAAAACGTAGAGGTTACCCGCAAGGTCGTGGAATACGCGCACGCGCGCGGTGTCACGGTCGAGGGTGAGCTCGGTCAGCTTGCCGGCGTTGAGGACGAAGTCAGCGTCGAAGCCGACAAAGCGAACTATACCGATCCCGATCAGGTGTTGGATTTCGTGACCCGCACCGGCGTGGACTCTCTCGCGATCGCTATCGGCACCAGCCACGGCGCTTTCAAATTCAAGCCCGGCCAAAAGCCGCAGCTTCGTTTTGACATTCTGCGTGAGGTCATGAACCGCTTGCCCGGCTTCCCGATCGTGCTGCACGGTGCGTCCTCGGTTATGCCGGAATACGTGTCGGTCGTCAACCAATACGGCGGCGAGATGGCAGACGCTATCGGTATTCCGGAGGATATGCTGCGTGAGGCCGCCTCGTTGGCCGTCTGCAAGATCAACGTCGACTCTGACCTGCGTCTGGCGATGACCGCCGGTATTCGCCGTCACCTGGCTGAGAATCCGAAGCATTTCGATCCTCGTCAGTATCTCGGCGACGGTCGTACCTGCATCACTGAGGTCGTTAAGCACAAGATCCAGAACGTTCTCGGCAGTGCCGACCGCGCATAAGTTCAAACTCAATCACTGTGAAAACCCCGCTGATCGGCGGGGTTTTCTTTAGAAAGGGCGTTTCGTATGCGGCTTTTGATTATTGACGGAAACAGTATTTTGAACCGTGCCTTTTACGGTATTAAGGTGTTGACTACGCACGACGGCGTACCCACCAATGCGCTGGTCGGCTTTCTCAATATCTATTTCCGTTTGCTGGAGCAGACCGGGGCGGATGCGGTGGCGGTAGCCTTTGACCGTAAAGCCCCCACGTTCCGTCATCAGATGTACGATGCCTACAAGGCGGGGCGCAAAGCAATGCCGGAGGAATTGGCACGGCAGCTGCCGCTTATTAAAGAGTTGCTGACGTATATGGGCTGTACAGTGGTAGAGCAGGACGGCTATGAAGCCGACGATATTCTCGGCACCTTGTCTGCCAAAGCGCAGGAACAGGGCGTTGCTTGCTATATCGCCACCGGTGACCGCGATTCCCTGCAGTTGGTGGGTGAGAATGTCACGGTTCTGCTTGCCGCCACCCGTATGGGCAAGCCCGAAACGGTTGTGTTTGATCCCGCCGCGGTGAATGAAAAATACGGCTTGACACCCGAAGCTCTCATTGACCTGAAAGCGTTGATGGGGGATACCAGTGACAACATCCCCGGCGTGGCGGGAGTCGGTGAAAAAACGGCGTTGGATCTCTTGCATCGGTTCGGCACGTTGGACGGTGTATATAATCATCTGGACGAATTGCGCGATACCCTGCGCCGCAAATTAGAGGACGGGCGCGAAAGCGCTTATCTCAGTCGCCGTTTGGGCGAGATCTGCCGCACCATGCCGATGGATACGGATCTGTCCCACTATCGGCTCCGTCCGTTACAAAAGCCGGAGCTTGCCGCGTTGATGACGCGTCTGGAGCTTTTTAAGATCATGGAACGTCTTGAACTTGACAGCGTCGATATACCGCATGAAACTGCACGACCGATCACATTACGATCAGTGCCGTTTGACGAACTTAAAACAGACGGTGCGTTCGCCGTGTGGCTGCAGGGTGAAACAGCGTATGTTGTTGCGGGCGATACCATCGCAACGGTACTATCCTCGTCACCAAAATTTTTGAACTTCTTGGAAAATCCTGCCGTACCTAAGCATACTGCGGATACCAAAGCACTTGCAGCACACGCCCTGTTGTACAATCGTACGCTTGCGAATGTTACAATGGATGCGGTGCTGGCGGCGTACCTGCTCAATCCACTTGCTTCTGCGTACGAGTTGCCGCGCTTGGCACAGGAATATGGTGTTGCGGTTCCCGAAGGCGAGCAACCGCTTGAAGCGCGTTTGCTTGCCCCGCTTTGCGATAAGCTAGAGGCGGAAATTCACGCTTCAGAGCAGGATGCACTTTTACGCGAGATGGAGATCCCGCTTGCCATGGTATTGGCGTCTATGGAACAGGTCGGTTTTACGGTAGACGGTGCGGGAGTTGCCGCATTCGGTGAAATGCTGGAAACGCAGATCAACACCTTAGTAACCGGCATTGAGGAGCAGGTCGGCTATTCCTTTAATCTCAATTCTCCCAAACAACTGGCTAAAGCCTTGTTTGAGGATCTTGGCTTACCGGCCAAGAAAAAGACAAAATCCGGATATTCCACTAACGCCGAGGTGCTGGAAAGCCTACGGCTTGCGCATCCGGTGGTGGAGATGATCTTAAATTACCGCACGCTTTCAAAGCTTAAATCCACCTATTGCGACGGTCTGCTTAAGGTGATCGCACCGGATGGGCGTATCCATACCTCATTCAATCAAACGGAAACGCGCACTGGCCGTATCTCCTCTACCGAACCGAATCTGCAGAATATTCCGGTTCGTCAAGAGCTGGGACGGGAACTGCGCCGTTTCTTCCGTGCAAAAGACGGTTATGTTCTGTGTGACGCTGACTATTCCCAGATCGAACTGCGTGTTCTCGCCGCACTGTCCGGCGATAAAACGATGGTCGATGCGTTCAACAACGAGGACGATATCCACCGTATCACGGCATCACAGGTGTTCGATGTGCCGGAGGAACTGGTTACCTCGCTGATGCGCTCACAGGCAAAGGCGGTTAATTTCGGTATCGTGTACGGCATCGGCGCCCATTCGCTGTCGGAGGATATCCACGTCAGCTACGGCGAAGCCAAGCGATATATTGAACAATACTTGGCGCATTACAGCGCGGTTGCGGGATATATGGAGGGGCTGATCGAAACGGCGAAACAGACCGGCTATGCGGTGACGCTGTTTAACCGTCGCCGTCCGTTGCCGGAACTGCGCGTATCCAACCATATGACGCGTGCATTCGGTGAGCGTGTGGCGCGCAATATGCCGATCCAGGGAACCGCAGCCGATATTATTAAGTTGGCGATGATCCGCGTTCACGACCGATTACAGCGTGAAAAAGTGGATGCCAAGCTGATCCTGCAGGTTCACGATGAATTGATCGTTGAGGCGGCGGAATACGAAGCGGCACGCGTTGAAGTCATTCTGCGTGAGGAAATGGAAAATGCCGCGACCTTGTCCGTCCGTCTGCGTGCGGATGTGCATACCGGTAAGACGTGGTACGATGCCAAATCCTAATACAGAGAGTGGCGATGGCGGTATACACTCATCGCGATCCCGATGCCGAAAAACAGTGTCAACAGCGAACTGCCGCCGGCGCTGAAAAAGGGGAGTGTGATGCCGAGCACCGGCATCATGCGTAGTGCCATTCCGATGTTGACCACTGCTTGTGATGCGATCAGCACGAGTAACCCACCGCACAGTAACCGTCCGGTGGGCTTTGCGGTTGTCCGTGCAGTGCGGTACAACAACAGCAGAATACTGCTCAACAACAGCAACACGGTAACGGCGCCGATGAACCCGAACTCTTCGCCTGCTACGGTAAAAATGAAATCGTTTTGTCGGGCGTACAGGTTGTCGTCGCCGCCTTGCAGATATCCTACACCGTACCAACCGCCTGAACCAATGGCAGTAACGCTCAGTTCTTGCTGCCAGCCGGTGGTGTTCCGATAGGCTTCGATCTGAAACAAGCAGAGAAACCGCGCTTGCTTATCGGGGCTCATGTACCGCCATACGAGCGGTATCGTGGCGGCAAGGGCTATCATCCCGCCGGCCACATATCGAAGCGGTATCCCGCCGATAATAAGCAAGGCAATGAATATGACAATACAGATAAAGGCATTTCCGTCATCGCCTTGCAGAAAAATCAGAAGGATGGGAATGACTCCGTGAACGCATAATCCCAGCAGCGGGAGAGGCTTGCGGATGCGCTGACCCAACCGGGCGATGTGTTGCGAAAAAGTGACGATAAAGGCGATCTTAAGCAATTCTGACGGTTGTAACAGAAAACTCTGTGATCCGAGCGGGATTAGTAACCAGTTGCGGTCGTCTGTGCCGGGAACCTCATAGCCGAGCGGCGTGAAGGTGAGCGCCATAAGCAGTATGGTCGGCAACGCGAGTAGATACCAGTGTCGCACAAGTGATCGGTAGTTTATCACAGAAACGGCACACGCTGCCAAAACGCCGAGCACTAGGCAAAGCGCCTGCATCGTTGGATTGCCGCCGGCTCCCGACGCGTTTGCAGAATAGATCAGCAGCAGCCCGTATACGGCGGCTGCGACACAGCTGCCGAGCAGTAGCCAATCGGTATCCCGTAACAAGCGACTTACGGTACGTGCGCTGTTCATAGTCTCACCCCGCTGTTAGTATGGACGCCGGTCAGCACAGTATGATGAATTAATTTTGATTTTTCTCTTTCCTAAACGGAAAATTTGTGATACCATAGAAATAGTCGAAAAAAGGAGGCAAACAGGATGACGGTGGTCACGCACAGTGAATCTGAAACCGGTGAACTCGGCGCGCGTCTGGCGTCTTGCTGTACCGCCGGTACGGTGGTAGCCTTTTTCGGCGGTCTCGGTATGGGGAAGACCGCGTTTGTGCGCGGTATGGCGAGAGTTCTGTCGCCGGATGCTCACGTATCCAGCCCGACCTTTGCTCTTGTGAACGATTACGGCGGAAACCCGCCGCTTGTACATTTTGATATGTATCGTATCACCGGTTGGGAAGACCTAGATACCACCGGGTATTACGATTATCAGGATCAAGGCGCGATCCTGGCTGTGGAATGGAGCGAAAACATTGAAGCGGCATTGCCGCCCAATGTGGTGCGCGTCACATTCCACCGCTTATCCGAAACCGAACGCGAGATTACGATCGAGGGGGTAACACTATAATGGAACAACGATCTGTTACCCTGCTTGCGGTAGAATCGTCTGCCGGTCCGGCGTCGTGCGCCGTGCTCCGTCGTGAAAACGGAACGGAGCAGATCGTCTGCACCGCGTCGGTCAACAATCGTCTGACTCATAGCCAGACCCTTATGCCGATGATCCACGATATGCTCAAAAACGCCGGCATGTCGCTTGCGGATATTTCACATCTGGCGGTGGCGGTCGGTCCCGGCTCGTTTACCGGTGTACGTATCGGTGTGGCGGCGGTCAAAGGCTTGTCGTTCCCAAACGATTTACCCTGTGCGGCTGTATCCACGCTTGCCGGTATGGCGCGGCGATTTGAAGGCTTGCCGTATACCGGTTTGATCTTGACGGCTATGGACGCGCGTTGTCAGCAGATATATACGGCTCTTTTTGCGGCAAAAGACGGCAAAATCGAGCGGCTGACGCCGGATGAAGCCCTGCCCTTAGAAGAAGTTAAAAGCCGCTTGAAGAACGAAGCCCGACCGATCATGGTGGTCGGTGACGGTGCGGTGATCGCCTATGCAGCACTGCGCGAGACGGTTTCCAACTTGGTATTGGCACCGGAGTCGTTGCGTTATCAACACGCTTCCGGTGTTGCGATAGAAGCACTGCTTTCTGTCGATAGAGATGAGTGCGTCAGTGGTGAAGCGTTGTTGCCCGCTTATTTGCGCCTGCCACAGGCGGAACGGGAGTTGCGCGCTAAACAGGAGCAAACATCAAGAGAATGATGTGAAAATACAGTATGGAGGGAATGTTATGTTGAAACCTTTTATCGCCGATCATCCGCTCATTCAGCACAAGGTAACCCTTTTGCGCGACAAAAGCACCAGTTCCAAGCAATTCCGTGAGCTCATTCGCGAGATCACCGGCCTGATGTGCTACGAGGCTACTCGCGATCTTCCCACCTGTGAAGTGACGGTGGAAACCCCTATTGCCAAAACGAAATCACGCAAGATCGCCGGCCGTAAGCTGGCTTTTGTACCGATCCTGCGTGCGGGTCTTGGTATGGTGGACGGTGCGGTTGAGCTTGTTCCGTCTGCCCGTATCGGTCACATCGGTCTGTACCGTGACGAAACCACGATGAAGCCGGTGGAATACTATTGCAAACTGCCCGGTGATATCGGTGAGCGCGATGTTATCGTGTTGGATCCGATGCTGGCTACCGGCGGTTCCGCGATCGACGCTATCGGTCAGATCAAGCAGCGCGGGCCGCGCAGTATCAAGTTTATGTGCATTATCGCGGCTCCGGAAGGATTAATGGCTCTTACGGAAGCACATCCCGATGTGCAGATCTATTGTGCCGCGTTGGATGAACGCTTGAATGAGAACTGCTATATCGTACCCGGACTCGGCGATGCCGGAGACCGTATTTTCGGTACAAAATAAATATCGTAAAACAAACGCCGTACGATTGAATGATTGAATGAAATCGTACGGCGTTTTCTTATGTGTTATTGTACCGGGAGAGAAAGGCTTTGGTGCGTTCGTTCTTGGTATGTACGAACACTTCATCGGGTGTGCCTTGTTCTACGATCACACCGCCATCCATAAAGATGACATGATCCGATACCTCAGCGGCGAACTGCATCTCGTGCGTGACGATGACCATTGTCATATCACGTTGTGCCAGATCCTTAATAACGTGCAGGATCTCGCCGGTCAATTCCGGATCCAGTGCGGAGGTCGGTTCGTCAAAGAACAGGATCTCCGGATCAAGGGCGAGCGCTCTGGCGATCGCCACACGTTGCTGTTGACCGCCGGACAATTCACACGGGTAGGCGTCACGCTTAGCAGATAAACCGACCTGCTCCAAAAGGGACAGCGCCTTTTCCTCGATCTCAGCGTTGATTCGCTTGGCATTCGCCTTGTAATCCGGGCGTTCCTTTGCTTGCAGTTTTGGTGCCAGGCACACATTCTCCAAAACACTGTATTGTGGGAATAGGTTGAAATTTTGAAATACCAACCCGAAATGTAAACGGTTTTGCCGTACCTCAGCATCGCTGAGTGTGTGTTGGTTGTTGCCGTCAAACAATAC
>CAYZXC010000039.1:0-11596 GCA_964482275.1 uncultured Eubacteriales bacterium | reverse complement strand
TGATCGAAGATTTCTGCCCCGCGCAGCATCCCGCGGATGATGCCGGATCGGATATTATTACCACACACTTCGATTTCCACTCGATTCACGATACGATTCTGAAGCTGGATAACCTCGGTCACGTGATCCCGACCATCTACAAGTATTTAGAGGAATATTCCGGTATCAATGTAATGGATGTCCCGATGTCGGATCCGGAGGTGTATAAGCTGTTCACCTCGCCGGAGCCGCTTGGTGTCACCGCCGAGGATATCGACTGTGAGACCGGCACATTGTCCATTCCCGAAATGGGTACCGGTTTCGTTCGCCAGATGCTCTTGGATTGCCGCCCGACAAAATTTGCCGATCTGTTGCAGATCTCCGGTCTGTCCCACGGCACCGATGTGTGGCTCGGCAACGCGCAGGAGCTGATTAAAAACGGCACCTGTACCATCTCCGAGGTTATCGGTACGCGTGATAATATTATGACCTATCTGATGCACAAGGGCCTCGAACCGGATATGGCGTTTAAGATCATGGAGATCGTGCGTAAAGGCAATGCGACGAAACTGCTTACGGAAGAACATTTTGCCGCCATGAAGGAGCACGGTGTGCCGCAGTGGTACATCGATTCGTGCCTCAAGATCAAGTACATGTTCCCGAAAGCCCACGCCGCGGCCTATTGTATCGCGGCACTGCGTGTGGCGTGGTATAAGGTGCACCGTCCGGCGGAGTACTACGCCGCGTATTTTACCGGCCGCGGTGAAGATTTCGACGCCGAACCGGTGCAGGCGGGTAAGGAGACCGTCAAGCGTTTGATGGATACTCTGCGCATGAAGGACAAGAAGGAAGCCACGGCCAAGGATCAGGCACAGGCGGAAACGCTGCACGTGATCTACGAGGCGATGCAGCGCGGCGTGGAGTTTTTGCCGGTCGATCTGTATAGATCGCATTCGTATAAATTCCAAATGGAGGATGGCAAGATCCGTATGCCGTTTACGGCGGTGAAGGGTCTCGGTAACGCCGCCGCCGAATCGCTGATGAAAGCAAAAGAGGACGGCGAATACATTTCCTGTGAGGAGATACAGGACCGTGCCGGTATCAGCAGCGCGGTGATCGAATCCCTGCGCCAACTCGGTGCGTTGGACGGCTTGCCGGAATCCAGCCAGATGTCATTTTTCTAAGGAGGTGTGACCGATGCTGGCAAAAAATCAAATGATCGACCTGACTGTGACAGCGATGAGTGCAGAGGGAAACGGTATCGGTCGAGCCAAAGACGGTATGGCGGTGTTCGTTCCGTTCACCGCCGTCGGTGACGTGATCCGTTGCCGTATCGTCAAGGTGCAAAAAACGATGGCGTTCGGTATTGTTGACGCGATCGTGACGTCTTCAAACGACCGCGCGGCACATGTTGAGTGTGCCGCGTTTGGCAAATGCGGCGGTTGTACGTATTGTCATATTACCTATGAGGCGGAACTGCGCTATAAATGGCAGCGCGTTGCGGATGCGCTCGCGCGTATCGGCGGGATGGATATCAAGCCGGAGCCGATCATCGGCTGTGATTCACCGGATCGCTACCGCAACAAGGCTCAGTATCCGGTCACCGCGGGGGAGAACGGCGCGAAGATCGGCTTTTATGCCGCACGCAGCCACCGCATTATTGATCAACGCGATTGTCTGCTGCAGCCGGAATGCTTTGCGACCGTCTTACAGACCGTGGACGCGTGGATCAAAGCTGCTGATGTTCCGCTGTATGATGAGAGCACCAACAGTGGGCTGTTACGCCACATCTATATCCGACAGGGTACGGCGAGCGGCGAGCTGATGGTGTGCCTCGTTTGTACCTCCGGTAAATTGCCGCAGACCGATCGGTTGGTAGAGTCTCTCAAGCAGGCATTGCCCAACCTTTCATCGGTGATGGTCAACCTCAACCGCCGTGACACCAACGTGGTGCTTGGTGACAGCTCGTTTTGTCTGTACGGCAACCCCTATATCACCGACACCTTGTGCGGCATGACCTTCCGTCTGTCGCCGTTATCATTCTATCAGGTCAACCGCGATCAAGCGGAGCGGTTATATCAAAAAGCCGCTGAGGAAGCGGAATTGCGCGGCACCGAAACGCTGTTGGATCTGTACTGCGGTACGGGCACGATCGGCCTTTCCATGGCGGGTAAGGCAAAAACGCTGATCGGTGTTGAGGTCGTTGAACAAGCCGTGGAGGATGCCCGCTTGAATGCACAGGAAAACGGTGTTAAAAATGCCCGCTTTATTGCCGCGGATGCCGCAAAAGCCGCCGCGCAACTGGAACGCGAGGGGATCCGTCCCGATGTGGTGATCGTGGATCCGCCCCGCAAGGGTTGCGATGAAAGCTTGATCGATACGGTCAGCCGGATGTCGCCCGACCGCATCGTGTATGTATCCTGCGATCCTGCGACCCTTGCCCGCGACTTAAAGCGGTTTGCCGATCGCGGGTATCGGACGGTACGCGTGACGCCTGTCGATATGTTCCCGCGCACCGCTCACGTCGAGACGGTAGCATTATTATGTCGGCAAATCAACGTGCATCAAATGAAGTTAAAGTCTACACCTTTTGAAATGATAAAGAGTGGAGAAAAAACCATTGAACTTCGTCTGTATGATGAAAAGCGTCAGAAAATAAAAGTTGGTGACAAGATTGTTTTCACCGATAATACAACCGGTGAAACACTTAATACCACAGTTATGAAATTGCATAGGTTTGATACTTTCAACGAATTGTATAAATCGTTACCATTGTTAAAATGTGGTTATACCACCGAAAATGTTGATAAAGCAACTCCTGGCGATATGGAGCAATATTATTCTGTTGAAGAACAGGAAAAATACGGAGTTGTTGGTATTGAACTTTGCCGACCTAAAGAAATCACAGACGAATCCATCGCCCGTCTTACAAGGGAAGAAACGCTATGAAAAAAACGGCTTTAGATAACATACCAATTGCGCTACCGTCTGAATTTGAGCACTTGCTTGCCGGCGCGCCGGTGTATGACAGCTCGTGTTCGCCCGAAGCGCGAGTGTATTTTATCGACAGGGACGGCGGATATTATTTGAAGTGCTCCCAAGTGGGAACGCTTGCGCGGGAAGCGCAGATGACCGCGTATTTTCATTCCAAGGGGATCGGAGCCGAGGTGGTCGGATGCCTCTCCGACACGTCCGACTGGTTGTTGACAAAACGGGTGGTCGGGGAAGATTGCGTACACGAGACGTATCTCACTGACCCTAAACGCCTGTGCGATACACTGGCGGAAACGCTAAGGGGATTGCACGAACTGGATTTTGCCGGATGTCCGGTGATGAACCGGACGCAGGAATATCTGGCGTTTGCAGAGGACAATTACCGCACCGGTCGGTATGATAAAACACACTTTCCCGATAGCTTTGGTTACCGTTCAGCAGAGGAGGCGCATGCCGTGCTGCAGGAGGGGAAAGGGGCTTTGAAATGTGACGTTCTTCTCCACGGCGATTATTGCTTGCCGAACGTGATACTGAACGATTGGCGCTTTTCCGGCTTTATTGACGTGGGAAACGGCGGCGTCGGTGACCGACACATCGACGTGTTTTGGGGCGTGTGGACCCTGTGGTTCAATCTCCATACGAACGGCTATCGCGAGCGCTTTTTGGATGCGTATGGGCGCGACAAGATAGACGAGTCGATTCTTAAAATTGTGGCAGCCGCTGAGGTGTTCGGCTGACCGTATGACAAAACGAGGACCGCGGCAACGCCGCGGTCCTTCTTATATACTTTTTAAGATGTCAAACGCCTGCTGTTGCAAGAAGTTCAGCTTTTTGTTTTTGTGAATAACTATATAATTAGTACGGATCGCATCCAATTCTTGCACCGCGATCTCTTTCAGGTTGCCGTCCTCAATATGTCCGCGCACGACGCTGTCCGGCAAAAAGGCGATACCAAGGTTGGAAAAGGTTGCCGTGATCAGCACCTGATTGTTCACGGAATCGATGGTTGGCTGTACACTCAAAGCGTGATCGTGAAGCAGCTTTTCCAGATAATCACGTGCTAAATTTCCTCTTTCACGCAACAGCAACGGGTATTTGACAAACTCCCGCAACGTCAGCGTATCGGGGACGGTAAAATCGCGATGAGCCACCGCGACTAATTTTTCCTCCTTGAACGGTTGAGCGATCAGATAAGGCGAGGTGATCTCACCGTCCAAAATGGCAAAATCCAGATTGCCGCGCTCTAACTCCCGCTGAATGGCGACCGACGGCTTGATGACGATATGCGGTCGGATATTCAGTCCGGTATCCCGCAGAACCTGCATAAACTGGGGGATCACGGTCTGTCCCAGCGTGAGTGCCGAACCCACGCGAACGAGAGGGCTCTTACCCTGTGATTCCGCTAAATTCTCAAATTCTTCAAACTCGGCTAAGATCTCTTTTCCCTTTACGAACAATTCTTTCCCGATCTCGGTCAGCACCAAGCGCTGGTTGATCCGCTCAAACAGTTCCACGTTGTAACGCTTTTCCATTTCCGAGATACAATGGGATACCGTAGGCTGTGCTATGTACAGCGCTTCTGCCGCACGGGATACGCTGTTATACTCACATACACAAACAAAGATCTTCAAATGCCGTATGGTCATAGGTTCCTCCAAATTATAAAGAAATCATTATAAACTTTATCAGATTATACTATTTTACTTATAAAATGTCAACTGCTATACTATAAATGGGCAAGTTTGAAGATCGTGTTGTTACACGGTTGATTTATCGCTGAGAAGGGGAGCTGTACATGGGTTCGATTTTGGATTTTTGGAACCAGATGATCGCCAATCCGCTGTTGTTTATTGCCGTGGCGTTGACGCTTGGCGTCATATTAGTCAACGGCTGGACAGACGCGCCGAATGCGATCGCCACCTGCGTCGTGACGCGTTGTATGTCCCCGAAAGCGGCGATCCTGATGGCGGCGGTGTTTAATTTTCTCGGCGTGTTTGTGATGACTATGGTCAACGCCACCGTCGCGGAAACCATCACCAAAATGGTGGATTTCGGCAATGATCCCGATAAGGCGATCATCGCGCTCAGCGCCGCGTTATTTGCGATCGTGCTGTGGGCGACGATCGCGTGGGTCTTTGGCATCCCTACCAGCGAAAGTCACGCGCTGATCGCGGGCCTTACCGGCAGTGCAATTGCGTTGCACGGCAGTTTTGCCGGTGTCAACGGCAACGAATGGATCAAGGTCGTATACGGTATCGGTATCTCGGTAGTTCTCGGCTTTGGCCTTGGATGGCTGGTCTGTAAAGGGGTCACCGCCATGTTCTATAAGGCGAACCGCCCCAAGACGGAGCCGTTTTTCAGAGGTGCACAGATCGCCGGTGCCGCGTCGATGGCGTTTATGCACGGCGCGCAGGACGGTCAGAAGTTTATGGGTGTTATCCTGCTCTGTGCGTATATGTCACAGGGGCAAGGATTGCCAAGCGACTTGGACATTGTCGGTGAGTATATGTGGCTGATGATCGTCTGTTCCGTTGTGATGGCACTCGGTACCGCGATGGGCGGCAAAAAGATCATCAAATCGGTCGGCATGGATATGGTAAAGCTCGAAAAATATCAAGGTTTTTCCGCGGATATCGCCGGTGCACTGTCACTTCTTTTCTGCTCGGTGTTCAGCTTGCCGGTGTCTACCACCCACGCTAAAACGATGTCGATCATGGGTGTTGGTGCTGTCAAACGCGTATCCGCGATCAATTTCAGCGTTGTTAAGGAAATGGTACTTACTTGGGTGCTCACCTTCCCAGGCTGTGGTTTGGTGGGTTTCCTGATGACAAAGCTGTTTATGTTTATCTTCGTGTAATAGAAAGGATGTTTGGAAATGGCAAAAGGTGATAAGTTCTATTTTGATAATTTCGTGCAGAGCACGGCGTATTCGCAGAAGGCTGCCGCATATTTGGTCGAGTGCCTGGAAAACTACGATCACGAGCAGATGGACAGCAAGCTCAAGGCAATGCATGAATTTGAACACAGTGCCGACGGTATCAAGCACGAGATGTCCGAAGCACTTGCCAAGGCGTTTGTGACGCCCGTGGATCGCGAGGATCTGGATATGCTCAGTCAAAAGCTGGACGATGTCACCGATATTCTTGAAGAGATCCTGCAGCGGTTTTATATGTACGATATCAAAACCGTTCACGTCGGTGCGATCGCTTTTGCCAAGAATCTGGTGCGATCCTGTGACCTGCTCGGTGAGATCATGCAGGAGTTTGAAAACTTTAAGCGCTCCAAAAAGATCCGCGAGTTGGTTATTGAACTCAACAGCGTGGAGGAGGAATGCGACAAGCTGTTCTTGACCTCTATGCGTGAGCTCACCGTCAGTTCGACAGACGTGCTGGAAACGGTTTCCTGGCGTAAAATTTATGAATGCTTTGAGGCGTGCTCCGATGCTTGCGAGCACGCCGCCGAGTGCGTTGGCTCGGTCATCATCAAAAACACATAACGGTCAACACCATCCCATACCGGACTTCGGCTTGGGACGGTGTTTTTTTGTAAAAAAACCGTATATTATCAAAAAGGAGTAAAAAAATGAGTATTTTCTCGGTGTTTACGCTGCTTGGTGGTCTCGCGTTCTTCCTGTACGGTATGAATGTTATGTCAAGCGGATTGGAAAAATTGGCAGGAAGCAAGCTGGAAACAGCTCTGAAGCGTATGACCTCCAGTGTGTGGAGCAGTTTGCTGCTGGGAGCAGGCATCACGATTGCCATTCAGTCTTCGTCGGCGCTCACGGTGATGCTGGTGGGTTTGGTGAACTCCGGAATTATGGACATTTCCCAAACGGTCGGCGTCATTATGGGCTCTAATATCGGCACTACGCTGACGGCGTGGATCCTGAGCCTGTCGGGTATTGATTCGGAGAATGTTTTTATCAATTTGTTGAAGCCGGAGAACTTCTCCCCGCTGATCGCGTTGGCGGGCATTTTGCTTATGATGCTCTCCAAAAAGGATTTTCGCAAAAGTGTAGGCAGCATCTGTCTCGGTTTCGCCGTCCTTATGTACGGTATGGAGCTGATGAAAGATGCGATGGCACCGCTCGCCGACAGTCCTGCCTTTGCCGGTATTTTGACCGCCTTTAACAATCCGATCCTCGGCGTGCTCGTCGGTGCGGTGTTTACCGGTATCATTCAAAGCTCTGCTGCCTCGGTCGGCATTCTGCAAGCGTTGTCCCTTACCGGTGGTATTTCTTACGGCATGGCGATCCCGATCATTATGGGTCAGAACATCGGCACCTGTGTCACGGCTGTTATCTCCAGCATCGGTGTCAGCAAGAATGCGAAAAAGGTATCGGTCATTCATTTGGCGTTCAACATTATCGGTACGGTGCTGTGCTTGATCCTGTTTTACGGTGCAAACGCCATTTTCCATTTTGCGTTCACAAACATGGACGCTGAACCGTGGAGCATTGCTTTGATCCACACCATTTTCAACGTGTTCGTTACCTTTGTGCTGTTGCCCTTCAACAAGCAGCTTGTCCGCCTTGCAAACGTGTGTATCCGTGGTGATGAAAAGGTTGCCCCGACGCATTTCCTCGACGAGCGGCTGATCGGTACACCCTCTATCGCGATCGCAGAGTGCAACGGACTTACGGTCAAAATGGCCGAACTGGCACAAAGCACGCTGCTTTCCTCAATTGATATGCTCAATGCGTATACAACGAAAGAAGCAGACGGCATTCGTGCATCGGAGGATTTCCTTGACCGTTATGAGGACGAGCTCGGCACCTATCTCGTGAAACTGTCCGGAAAGGAATTGTCGGATGCGGACAGCCGCAAGGTCTCCAAGCTGTTACACACCATTGGTGATTTTGAGCGCTTGGGCGACCACGCGCTTAACCTGTTGGATGGCGCCAGGGAGATCCACGACAAGCAGATCAGTTTTTCCGGTGATGCACAGCGCGAGCTGGGTGTGCTGTCCCAAGCGACCCGTGATATTATTAACCTGACCGTCTCCGCCTTTACTAACGACGACCACGAGCTAGCCAAACGAGTCGAGCCGCTTGAGCAGATGATCGATACGATGATCGCGGATATCAAAATGCGGCATATCGACCGTCTGCGTGCAGGAAATTGCACCATTGAGCTTGGGTTTATCCTGTCGGATATGCTCAATAACTATGAGCGTATCTCAGACCATTGTTCGAATATCGCCGTCGCGATCATCGAGCTCGGTCACGACAGCTTTCAGACTCACGAATACCTCAACGCCGTTAAGACGGATGATACCGAGTTCAGGAAGATGTTTGAAGAATATAAAGCACAATATCAGCTATAAGAAGCAGGCGAGTCGCCAAGCGACTCGCCTGCTTTATTTGTTCAACAAATAAAAGCCGAGGTTTAAATACCCTGCAAATACCAACCAGACGAGATAGGGGATCATCAATCGGAACGCCGTACGGCTGATCCGGTAAAACCCTACCATCGTGAGCACGACGAGCGCGATGAGCAACACCAACCAGAAAAACGCAAGCAAGCGCCATTCCAGTCGGAAGAACAGAAGCGGCCACAGCGCGTTGACAGCGACCTGCAGCAGATACAGGCGCAGCGATGGCCCGCGGTCCAGATCGTTGCTCACGAACACAAGATACGCGGCGACCGCCATGAGTGCGTATAGAATTGACCATACCACGGGAAACAGCCATGCGGGCGGGGACAAGGGCGGCTTGTTCAAAGAATCAATATCAAATCCGCCGCCTAACAGTATCCCGATCCCGGCGAGGGCAAAGGTGTACACCAGAAAGAACAGCAACACCTTCCAATCGATTTTCTTACGAGTCATCGTACCATCTCCTTATATGAGATAGTATGCCCGTGCCTGCAAAAATATGAGCCTCACACTGATGTGTGAGGCTCATACGGCTTATAAAGTTTTTGCGAGTTCTTTCAGATAGGCCGCAAAATCGTTTCCAACCTCAGGATGTTTCAGTGCGACTTCACAGGTGGCTTGCAGGATGCCCAGCTTATTACCCATATCGTACCGCACACCGGTGAAATCTACACCGGTCATACCCTTGGTGCGCGCCAGCGTCATCATCGCGTCGGTCAGCTGGATCTCGCCGCCTGCACCGGGAGGCGTTTGATCCAAAATATCAAAGATCTCCGGCGGCAGTACGCACCGTCCTAAAATAGAAAACAGCGAGAGGATCTGATCCGGCTTCGGTTTCTCGATCATATCCGATACGGCGTACAGATTATCGTGCAGCGGTGACACTGCCAGACTGGAATACTTTTGGATCTGCTCCACCGTCACTTCCTTTATACCGACAACGCCCTTGCCGAATTCTTCGTAGGCGCGGCACAGCTGGCCACACGCGGGATCGTCACCGATGATAACATCGTCGCCGTACAGCACCGCAAACGGTTCGTTTCCGACGAACGAGCGGGCACAGTTCACGGCGTGGCCCAAGCCCTTGGTCTCCTTCTGTCGGATGAAGGTGATGTTGGCGAGATCGGTGATGCGGTTTAATTCGTTAAGCGTTTCGGTGCGTCCGCTTGCCGACAACCGTTGTTCCAATTCAATGTTGTGATCGAAATGATCCTCAATGATCCCCTTGCCACGGTTGGTGATGATGAGAATATCGGTGATACCGGCTGCCACCGCTTCTTCGACGATATACTGGATCGCCGGTTTATCCACGATGGGCAGCATTTCCTTCGGCATCGCTTTGGACGCCGGCAACACACGCGTGCCGAGTCCCGCCGCAGGGATGACCGCTTTACGTACACGATTTGACATAATAAACACTCCTCACGAAATAGATAGTATGAAAAAGGCAACATAGGAAAGAACCAGCATCAGCAGTTCGGGTGCCATTGCCAGTGCAAAGGATACGCCACCGGATCTGCGGAAGCTCTGGTCGTACGGTGAAGGAACTTCGCCCTCCAGTTTTTTGACCTTGCGCAGGATCAAGCGCAGATACAAATAATTTCCGAACAGCCCGACCAACACGTGCAGTGCCAGTGTGACAAGCGACAACAGCGACAGAATACTCCACAAAAGCCGTCCCTGCGCGGATGCCATGATCGTTTGTGCGGCCAGCATCATGGCCTCCATAGAGGTTGCGCCGAGCATCGTTTCCAGCTGTTCCATGACCGCCTGGCTGAAAAAGCTGATAACTGTAAACACCACGAACGCGACACTGCCCCATAAAAAGTGCTTGCGATATAGAAGCCAGTTGTAGGAGAATAGGAATGACGACCAATTCCAAGACACCTTGGAACCGCCGTGCGTCATACGGTAAAAGCGAGGGAGATAATAGGCGGAATTCGGGCCGACCAGCTTCACGACGGTATCCACCGGCACGCCGTCGATCGTTTCAGTACGCGGGATCCCGCCGTATGGATCCTGAAAAGTCTGCTGTCCGAACGGTGCATACGCGCCGCCGGAGTGCGGCGGGGTGTATTGCCCGACCGGCGGCCGTTCGGGGATCGGCGGCACCGTATTTTGGCTCTGCCAGTCCTCTGCATCCAGCTCCATGCCGCAGTGTGCGCAGAATTCCGAAAATTCCGGATTGTCGTAACCACACCGCGAGCACCGCTTTTTCGATGCTGTTTCTGAGGCGGTTTTGGCTTGCTGTTCCTCGTGCCATTGCTTGCCGGTTCCGTGCAGGTCGGCATAATGGCAATGCCCTTCTGTTTTCCAACAGCTTCGATGATGCGGCGCGCCGCATTCGGGACAGGTCACGATATCGTCTTGTTCACCGAAATAGTTCCCACATACCGGACATTTCTGACCTTCGTAAAAGAACATAACCGTGTTCACACTTTCCTAAATGATGATCCTATTGTACCGCAAAAAAGCTGTCCTTGCAACTACTTTCACTAACATTTAAAAATTTTTAACAGATGAACGGCAAAAAGAGCCCCGTTGGTAACGGTCACAGGGAACGTTAGGTTGTGTTTCTTGTGAATATATGCTATAATGCGTTCGCGAGAGTCCGTTTTATGGGACGAAACAAAGGGGGAATACGATGGCGAGAAGGAAGTGAAGAGAAGTTGCTACGAAAACTAGAGGATATGTGCCACGATGTAAATTTTAACAAGGCAGACTCAGTTGCCTTGATGAAACAAATTCCAATTAACCGTGAGTTTGAGAGGGAACACAAGTGGGGGCTTCGTATCCTGCCACTCTGCAAGCAGAAGCTATTGACAACAATAACGTAGCAATGCTTTCTCTTTTATTGGAGCATGATAAACAATCTTGATGTAACCCCGCCGTGGGGAACAACAACACGTATTATACCTGTTTCGGCAGAATAATCAGTACCATAAGAGAGCCGAACCTCGTAATGCCTATGCACAATCTTTTTGGCACTTTCTCCAGTTTCGTCTTTGATGGGTGTTACGACAAGGCAACGGCGAACGAAAATTTCTCATTTGTAAGGTGTGACGCAGTTTTTGCCAAAGACATTTTGTTCGTTATTCGAGCGAAAAAGCACGGCAAAAACCATTGCGAGTTCGGCTCCCTTATGGTATACTGCTATACAAACAGTATGTGAAAGGATCTGATCGCGTGAAGGTGTATAAGGACATTACCGCTCTCGTCGGCAACACCCCGTTGGTGGAGGTGCGCC
>CAYZXC010000038.1:0-11758 GCA_964482275.1 uncultured Eubacteriales bacterium | reverse complement strand
GATATCCGATGCGGGTGTTTTTGGATAGCAAAATATCGCCGCTGTCTGCCGATTCTTCACCGATCAGCAGACGGAACAGCGTGGTTTTTCCGGAGCCGTTGGAGCCAACCAACCCTATCCTGTCGTGTTCTCCCACGTCAAAGGACAGCTTGTCAAACAAGCAACGGTCACCGAAATATTTACTTACGTGATGGGCGGAAAGAGCGCTCATATAAATGATCCTTTTTACAAATTTGTTACATATTATAGCAGGATTTTACTTGTGTGGCAAGCCAATTTCTGGTATACTTACAAATAGATTTTACAACGAGGGGAGCTTGTAGGATGAACTTCAATGAGGAGCGGATGTATCACATCGGACTTAAACCGTCCGAGGGTGCGGAATACGCCATTATCACCGGTGATCCCGGACGTGTGGAATCCATTGCCCGTCTGATTGACAAGCCTGTGTTTGTTACAAGTAATCGGGAGTATACCACCTGGGCGGGTACGCTTGCCGGTCAACGTGTGTTGGTGACATCCCACGGCATTGGTGGTCCGTCCACTGCGATCTGCGTGGAGGAACTGTCGCGTTGCGGTGTCAAAACGCTGATCCGTGTCGGTACCTGCGGCGGTATGGCGCTGCAGGTGTGCGGCGGGGATGTAGTCGTTGCTACCGGTGCGATCCGTGCGGAAGGAACCTCCCGTGAGTATCTGCCTATTGAGTTTCCGGCGGTGGCTGACCTTGCGGTTTGCAACGCGCTGGTAGGTGCTGCAAAGGATGCCGGCTATACGGTTCACGCAGGTGTGGTGCACTGTAAAGATTCCTTCTACGGACAGCATTCCCCGGAGGCCTCACCGGTATCGTATGAGCTGCAAAGCAAGTGGGAATCGTGGTTGCGCGGCGGCTGTCTGGCGTCGGAAATGGAGTCGGCGACACTGTATACGGTCGCTGCATCGTTGGGGCTTCGCGCCGGGTGCGTATTGCACGCGGTGTGGAATCAAGAGCGCGAAAAAGCCGGACTTTCCAACTTAAAATCTGAAAATACGGAGTCTGCGGCAAAAACCGCAATAAATGCGCTGAAAGCATTGATACTTTCTTAAATTTGTGATATACTTATTTGAATATCGAAAAGGGTGGTGAGCGGTTGCGGATCTTGGGGATCGACCCCGGCTATGCGATCGTCGGCTGGGGCGTTATACAATACGAGGGCGGACGGTTTCACGCACAGGGGTTCGGGGCGGTTACCACCGAAGCGGGCACGCCGTTTTTACAGCGCTTGAACCAAATATACGAGCAGATCACGGCCATACTCACACAGTTCGAGCCGGATGCTCTGGCGATTGAAAAGTTATATTTTCAGAACAATCAAAAAACAGCCATTGAGGTTGCCGAAGCGCGCGGCGTGATCTTGCTTGCCGCCGAGCGGTGCTCGGTGCCGGTGTTTGAATATACGCCACTGCAGGTGAAAAGTGCGGTGACCGGTTTCGGTCAGGCACAAAAGCCGCAGGTTATGGAAATGACACGACGCTTGCTTCGCTTGCAGGCTGTTCCCAAGCCGGATGATACCGCCGACGCGTTGGCAATCGCCATCTGTCATGCGCAGACCGGTGGGACGGCTCTTAAACTTCGCATTATGAAAGGACGGTAACAGCATGCTTTACAGTCTGAGAGGAACGCTCATCCACCGTGAGATGAATCTTGCCGTCGTGGAATGCGGCGGCGTGGGGTATCAGTGCTTTGTCACGCTCAACACGGCGCGCCAACTCCCGCAGGTCGGCTCGGAGACGATGCTGTATACCATCTTGAATGTGCGTGAGGATGCGGTGGAACTGTTTGGCTTTGCCGATAACAGCGAGCTTGCTTGCTTTAAGTTATTGACCTCTGTCAACGGTGTCGGTCCGAAGGCGGGGCTTGCGATCCTGTCTGAACTGTCTCCGGAACGCGTAGCACTTGCTATTGCCAGCGGTGACTATAAGGCGCTTACGAGGGCACAGGGTGTCGGCCCGAAGCTTGCGCAGCGTATCGCTTTGGAACTCAAAGATAAGGTCGGTTTACCGTCCGCGACCGGCGGTGCGGTATTGGATAACGGTATGCCGGTCGGTGGTATCAACGCATCCGGTAATGCCGCAGAAGCGGTTGGTGCGCTGACAATGCTCGGCTTTAGTGCCGGTGAAGCATCGGCAGCCGTGGCAAAGCTGGACAGTGATCTGTCGGTAGAAGAACTGGTACGGCAGGCGCTGCGTGCGCTTGGCAGACGGTAAGGGGTGTTTGTGTTGGAGATGGATTATGAAAACCGCATGATGTCCACGGAATACCTGCCGGAGGATGAAGGGGATAACCCGCTTCGCCCGCGCACCTTATCGGAATATGTCGGTCAGGAAAAGGTGAAAGAGAATCTGTCCGTATTTATCAACGCCGCAAAGCTGCGCAACGATACGTTGGATCACGTATTGCTGTACGGCCCTCCGGGTCTCGGAAAGACCACCTTGTCGGCGATCATTGCCCACGAGCTCGGTGTGAATTTCCGTATCACCTCAGGACCGGCATTGGAACGCGCCGGCGATCTGGCGGCGTTACTTACCAATCTCGATCAAGGCGATGTGTTGTTTATTGATGAGATCCACCGTCTGCCGCGTACCGTTGAGGAAATTCTGTATCCGGCTATGGAGGATTTTTCGATCGATATTATCAACGGCAAAGGGCAGGGGGCATCGTCTATACACCTGCCGCTGCCGAAATTTACGCTGATTGGGGCGACGACCCGTGCCGGTCAATTATCGGCACCGTTGCGTGATCGTTTCGGCGTTGTGTGCCGTCTGGAAATGTATACACCCGAAGAGCTTGCCAAAATCGTCGCACGCAGTGCGGGCATTTTGGGCATCACCTGTGATGCGGACGGCGCACTCGAAATCGCGTCCCGTTCACGCGGCACCCCGCGTATTGCGAACCGCTTGCTGAAGCGTGTGCGTGATTTTGCACAGGTTATGACAGGCGGCGGTATCGACGCGGATGTCGCACAAACGGCACTGGATAAGCTGGAAGTGGATGAATTAGGCTTGGATATGGTCGACCGCCGTATGCTGATGGCGATGATCCAGCATTACAACGGCGGTCCGGTAGGCTTGGATACGCTGGCGGCAGTCATCGGCGAAGAAGCGGTCACGATCGAAGACGTGTACGAGCCGTATCTGCTTCAGCTTGGTTTTATCAATCGCACACCGCGCGGCCGTGTTGTGTTACCTGCTGCGTATGCGCACTTGGGGATCGCCCATCAGACTACCTTTGATGTGTAAAGGATTTTTCCTATGAGAGTAGCGGAAAACTGGAAAGATTATGAATTGTTGGACGCCACCGACGGTGAGCGTTTGGAGCGGTGGGGTAACTGCCTGCTGATCCGTCCGGACCCGCAGATTTTGTGGAGTACCGGCCGTCAGCATCCGCTGTGGAAAGCGGCACAGGCGCGGTATCACCGTTCAAAGACCGGCGGCGGGCATTGGGAGACCTATAAACCCTTGCCGGATGTGTGGGAAATCGGATATGAGTCCCCGGCGTTCGGTCTTACCGGTCTGCGTTTTCGCTTAAAACCGATGGGCTTTAAGCATACCGGCTTATTTCCGGAGCAGGCGGTAAACTGGGATGCTATGGCTAAGATGATCCGCACGGCAGGCCGTCCTGTTCGGGTGTTGAATCTGTTTGGTTATACCGGCGGGGCAACCTTGGCGTGCGTCGCCGCCGGCGCGCACGTAACACACGTGGATGCCTCTAAGGGCATGGTCGCCTGGGGGCGTGAAAATGCCGTTTCCTCCGGCTTGGCAGAACGCCCGATGCGCTGGCTTGTCGACGATTGCGGTAAGTTTGTTCAGCGTGAGCAACGCCGTGGCAATACCTACGATGCCATTTTAATGGATCCGCCGTCGTATGGGCGCGGCCCGAACGGCGAGGTGTGGAAGTTGGAGGAACAGATCTACGATCTGGTGCGTGAATGTGTATCCATTTTGTCGGATAAACCGCTCTTTTTCCTCGTCAATTCCTATACAACGGGCTTGTCGCCGTCGGTGATGCAGTATATCTTAGGATCGCTGATCACGCCGCGTTTTGGCGGAAACACATCTGCGGATGAGATCGGTTTACCGGTTACACAAAGCGGGCTGGTGCTGCCTTGCGGTGCAACCGCTATGTGGAAAGCGGGTGACGGCGTATGAATATGATTTCGGTTGATTCGGTTCGTTTTCGGTATGACGAGGGAGAAGAACAGCCGGAGTCCGCTGTTGTGCTGGATGGGATTGATCTGACCGTCCCGCGCGGTCAGTTTATCGCTTTGCTCGGACATAACGGTTGCGGTAAATCCACCCTTGCCAAACACTTTAACGCGCTCTTGCTGCCGCTTGGCGGTGCGGTGCTTATTAAGGGAATGTCCACGGCTGACGAGGATAAACGCTACGATATTCGCAGTACGGTGGGTATGGTATTGCAGAATCCCGATAATCAGTTGGTTTCTACGATTGTAGAAGAGGATGTGGCGTTTGGCCCAGAAAATTTAGGGATCGATCCTATTGAGATCCGCGAGCGTGTTGACACCGCACTCAAAGCGGTCGGTATGCACGAGTACCGCTCCCACGCCGCTCATAAATTATCCGGCGGCCAGAAACAGCGCGTCGCGATCGCGGGCGTTTTGGCAATGCAGCCGGAATGTATCGTTTTGGATGAGCCCACAGCGATGCTGGATCCGCGCGGTAGGAAAGAGGTCATCGACACCATCTGCCGCTTAAACCGCGAGCAGGGCATCACGATCGTGCTGATAACACATTATATGGAAGAAGCCGTGCTGGCTGACCGCGTGGTGGTAATGGAACGCGGCAAGCTGGTGATGGACGGCACACCGCACGAGGTCTTTTCTAACGTCGATACTCTGCGCGAGATTGAATTGGATGTTCCGCAACCGACGGAGCTTTGTCATTTGCTACGGCAGGCGGGTGTGGATATACCGGACGATGTTTTAACGGTCGACGAGTGCGTCGACGCGTTGTCGTCACTATTGTAAAGGAAGAAAACCTTCATGGCCTTGATAGAAACACAAAACTGTACATTGCGGTATTCTGCGGGAACGCCGTTTGAACGGGAAGCTCTCCACGATGTGTCTGTCAGCATCGAGGAGGGTGAGTTCGTTGGCGTTATCGGACACACCGGATCCGGTAAATCCAGCTTTGTGCAGCTGCTCAACGGCCTGTTAAAGCCGAATTCCGGCCGCATTTTGTTGGACGGTCTTGATATCTGGGAACACCCGAAGGAGATCCGCAAGGTGCGCTTTGAGGTCGGCATGGTGTTCCAATATCCGGAATATCAATTGTTTGAGGAAACGGTATACAAGGATATTGCTTTTGGGCCGCGCAATATGGGATTATCCGATGAGGAGATCCGTGAGCGTGTGTACGCCGCAGCAGAATGGGTAGGCTTAAAAACGGAATTGCTTGAAAAATCCCCGTTTGAATTGTCCGGCGGCGAAAAACGCCGTGCGGCGATCGCCGGTGTAATGGCAATGCGTCCGCGGGTACTTATTCTTGATGAGCCCACCGCAGGTCTGGATCCGCGTGGAAGAGATTTGATATTGAGCCGTATTCGCGCATATCAGCAGGAATTTCACACCACGGTGTTGTTGGTATCCCACAGCATGGAAGATATTGCGCGTGTAGCGGATCGTGTACTGGTGCTGAACAACGGATCGGTCGCGATGCTTGAAACTACCGATACGATCTTTTCGCACACTGCCGAACTCGAAGGTATGGGGCTTTCAGTTCCGGCGGTCACAAAAGTTTTTGCTAAGCTACGCGAACGCGGCTTTGCGGTGCCGGAGGGCATTTATACGGTAGAAGCAGCCAAAACTGCGTTGCTTTCCTTGTTGAGAGGGGGTAACGGCGATGCTCGCTGATATTTCCATCGGCCAGTTTTTTCCCGGAAATTCGCTTATCCATCGGTTGGATCCCCGTGTGAAGCTGGTTCTCACCTTCGCGTATATCCTACTGATCTTTATTCCCGATAATTGGGTCGGTCTGGCGGCTGCGATCCTTTTGCTGGGCGTTTGTATCGGGCTGTCTCAAATTCCTTTGAAGCTGATACTCAAAGGATTAAAGCCGGTAATACCGCTCCTCTTGTTTACATCCCTTATCAACATCTTCTATGTTGAAGGAAGGGTGCTGTTCAGTTTTTGGATACTACAGATCACGCTGGAGGGTATCTTTACGGCGCTCTTCGTTTCGATTCGTATACTGTGTCTGATCGCAGCCGGTTCACTGCTGACGTTTACCACTTCGCCAACCACGTTGACGGATGCGATGGAGCGTGTGTTAAGTCCGCTCAAGGTGTTTCACATTAGTGTACACGAGATCGCCATGATGATGACGATCGCCTTGCGGTTTATCCCGACACTGATCGAAGAAACGGATAAAATCATGTCGGCACAAAAGGCGCGCGGTGCGGATATGGAAAGCGGCAATCTGTTGCAGCGCGTGCGGGCTCTGATTCCGGTGCTGGTCCCGTTGTTCATCTCCTCTTTCCGCCGCGCTTATGAGCTGGCAACCGCGATGGAGTGCCGTTGCTATCACGGCGGGGAAGGCCGCACGCGTATGAAGCAACTGCATATGGTCTTGCGTGATTATATCGCGCTTGGTGTGATGGTACTGTTTACGGCGTTGCTTATTGTGAGTAATTTGCTCATTCCGGCAACGATTTAACAAGAAGGGAGGCTTCTGCATGGCAACCGTACGGTTGATACTGCAATACGTCGGAACGCGATATCACGGCTGGCAGGTGCAGCCAAACGGCATTACCGTGCAGGAGACCCTCCAAAATGCGATCGAACAGGTAACCGGTGTCCGCAGTGCCGTGACCGGTTGCAGCCGTACGGACGCGGGCGTGCACGCCAATCGGTTCTATTGCACGACTGCGCAACCTCAGCGTATATCCGTCGATAAATTTGTACAGGCGCTTAACGCCGTGTTACCGGAGGATATTGCCGTGCTTTGCTGTGACGCGGTATCGGACGAGTTTCATCCGCGGTATTCGGCGGTGGCTAAACGCTATGTATACCGTATCTGGAACGGTACAGTGCGCAATCCGTTTGAACAGGGGTTTTCCTTGCATCTGCGCTCACCGCTTGATGATGCGCGCATGAACGAGGTCGCACAACTGTTTTTGGGGACGCATGATTTCTCGGCCTTTTGTTCCGCGGGCAGTACCGTACAAGATAAAGTGCGGACGATCCGCCTCTCGCAAGTAGAACGCGACGGGAATCTCGTCACCTACACGGTGGAAGCTGACGGATTTTTGTACAATATGGCGCGTATTCTTGTCGGCACTATTTTAGATGTCACTGCCGGTCGGCTATCCAAAGACGATGTGCAGCGTGCGTTAGATACGGGCGATCGCTCTTGTGCGGGTGCCACGGCTCCCGCGAGTGGACTGTTTTTGGATGAAGTTTGGTACCAAACGGAGGTGAAGTCATGAGCGAATCTACGGCTCAGAGCCGACGATCGAAAAATCAATACCGTCCGTGGCTTCGTCTTTTTGTGCGGCTTCTCATCGTTGCCGCTGTCCTGCTCGTCGGTTTTTTGGTTTGGAACAATTGGGATACACTCGCTCCCGAGGCGGTTCTGGATTGGGCTGAGGCTCGGTTCGGTGACGCACAGATCGGCACAGGCTTTCCGGTCGCGGTTGAGGGAAACGCCGTTTTAGCGATGAGCGAGGTCAATCAGCATTTGGTAACGCTGACCGATACCTCTCTGCAGTTTTATAATTCCTCCGCATCCCGCGTTATCACACGCAATCATTCGTTTTCTAATCCGACGCTACAAACCGCCGGCCGTTACGCGCTGATCACGGAGGTCGGGAGCAGTCGATTCCGTTTGGATACGCGTCGTGAAACGGTGTTGTCCATGGAATTGGAAAACCGCAAAATATATGCCTCCTGTGTGTTATCCTCCGGTATGGTGGGTGTGATAACCGACAGCGCGTCGCAGAGCTATTTGTGTGAGATTCGGGTATATAACCGAAACGGGAAATCCATTTTCACTTATCAGAGCCGGAAATATTTGTTGACAAATATTTCGTTGGCATCCAACGGTAAGGGAATCGCCGCTGTCGGCACGACCGCTGAAGGTGGAATGCTGAAATCCGTGCTGCTGATGTTCGATTTTTCGGATACTGAACCCACGGAATACAGCGGCTCGGATCTGCTCCTGTACGACGTCAATTATTTCAGCAGCGGTGCAGTTCTTGCGGTGGGGGATAAGGAGATCTGGATCCTTCCCAATCGGGGAAACGCAGTCGAAAAGATCGCGCTGGACGGTTTTGAGCCGGTCGGTTACAGTGCCACTCCGACTTTGTCCGGCCTCGTTCTGCAACGATCTGGCAGTAACGGTGACGGTTATATCTGGACGATCGACGGTTCCGGAGCAGTTTGGAAAAGCGAGCAGCTTGTGGGGAATTTCCGAAGTGTCTCATGCCAAAGCTCGCGGATCTTGGTGTTGACGGAATCGCATTTGTACAGTTTCGGGAAAACCGGTTTACAAAGCGAGGCGTCCACGCCTACCGATTCGTTGCTGGTCACGGAATACCGTGATTCCCCGTTGCTGCTGACGCTCAGTGAATTGCAACGCGTAGATGCGTAGTTGTACTTTCTGCGAAAGTATGCTACAATATTGAGCAATACTACAAAAGGAGAACCACATATGTCGTATATCTTAGACGCAATTGTCGTTGCCATTATTGTTATTACCGCGATCATCGGCTACCGTCGCGGTTTTATCCGTACGATCATTCAGCTTGCCGGTTGTATTGTCGCATTTATTCTGGCACTTTCGCTGAGTAATACGGTGTCGACGATGGTATATGACGGCGTACTGCGTGACGGCTTACATGAAAAGATCGAAACGATCTGGAGTGAAACGGTCGTTGACGGTGCCGCCCAATCATTAACCGAACAAACGGAATCGGTGCTTGAGGCTTTACCTGATTTTGTGCAGACGGTATTTGACGCCGAAACGATCACACAAGGGATTCGCGATTCTGTCGGCAACGATCAAACCGGAAGTGCGGTTGCCGATTATTTGGCTGACGAATTGCTTCGTCCGGTAATGGTGGCGGTGATTCGTTTTGTAGCGTTTTTGCTCTTATTTATGATCTTAATGATCGTAATACGATTATTGGAAAAGCTGTTAAAGCCGATCACTAAAATGCCGCTCATTCGGCAAGCGGACGGTACGCTGGGCGTGATCGTTGGCTTGGCAAAAGGGATTCTGTTTGCCTTGGTCGCGGTAACGGTGATTCAGTTGATTGCGACCGGCGCTACGACCGGTCCGTTTACACAGGAAAATTTAGACAATAGTCTTGTGGCGGGATGGCTTGCGGATATCAATCCGCTTTCGGCGGTGCTGAATCTCGATTGAATGAGGTAACTTAAAATGGATCGTTTAAAGTTTGTATGGAACATTCCCAATACACTGTCGTTGGTACGCATTGTATTACTACCTGTTTTTACGGTACTGTATTTCAACGACCGGTTGGTGTGGGCGGTTGTGATATTACTGCTTTCCGGACTGACCGATCTGTTTGACGGTGTGATCGCAAGACGGTGCAATCAAATTACCGAGATCGGCAAACTGTTGGATCCGGCAGCGGATAAGCTGACTCAGATCACCGTGCTGCTGTGCCTGGTCGTTCGTTACCCCGCACTGATCCCGCTGGCCGTTATCTGTCTGACAAAGGAAGTTTTGCAGGCGATCGGCGGATGGATCCTACTCTCGAAAAACGCAACCATACGCGGTTCCAAATGGTTTGGTAAGGTATCTACTTTTTTGTTTTATGCGGTCATGCTGGCAATCGTGGTATGGGTGGATATGCCACCGATCGTTTTAGCTGTGCTGATTTTCCTGGTGGCTGCCACCATGTTGTTTTCGTTTTTTAAATATATGCTGCTTTATTTTAAGCTGCGAAAAGAAGCTGCTGTTGTATCCGAAACGGCTGTTTCGGAATCTGCTCAATGATTGATTTTTAAAGGAGTTCCTATGATGGTATGTTCCCGTTGCAAAAAACGTCCCGCGGTGGTGTTTATTACCCGCATGGAGGGGGATAACAGCACAAACGAGGGGCTTTGTCTGACTTGTGCCAAGGAGCTTGGTATCAAACCGGTGGATGATCTGTTGACAAAGTTTGGCATGAGTCAGGAAGATCTTGAACAAATGGATGAACAGCTCAGTGAACTGATGAATACCGAAGACGGCGAGGACGAGAATTTTATGCTCGGCGGCGCCGCTTCTTTTCCGTTTTTACAGAACCTGTTTGGGCAAAATACGAATGCCGATAACGGTACGGAAAAACCGAAAGAGTCCCCGAAAGACACCAAAAAAGAAAATAAAAAGCGCAGTGCGCTTGATAACTTTACCACAGACCTTACGGCCAAAGCGCGGGAGGGAAAATTGGATGCCATCGTCGGACGCGATCGCGAGATCTACCGTGCCGTACAGATCCTTTGCCGCCGCAGCAAAAACAATCCTTGTTTGATCGGCGAACCCGGTGTCGGCAAAACGGCGATCGCCGAGGGATTGGCATTGCGCATCGCCGCGGGCGAGGTACCGTACAAATTACAGAATAAAGAACTGCGCTTGTTGGATCTGACCGGTTTGGTAGCGGGTACACAGTTCCGCGGTCAGTTTGAGAGTCGTATTAAAAGCTTAGTTGACGAGGTCAAGGCCAAAGGCAATATAATCCTGTTTATTGACGAAGTGCACACTTTAGTCGGTGTCGGCGATGCAGAAGGCGGTATGTCAGCCGCCAACATTCTCAAACCGGCACTGTCGCGCGGCGAGATCCAGGTGATCGGTGCGACGACCTTCAATGAGTATCGCAAAAATATTGAGAAAGACGCTGCGTTAGAGCGTCGTTTTCAACCGATCAAGGTGGAAGAACCCTCCATTGACGATACGGTACAGGTGCTTTGCGGTATCAAATCGTATTATGAGCAGTACCACGGTGTTGTGGTATCAGAGACTTTGGCACGCAAGGCTGTCATCTTATCGGAACGGTACATTACCGACCGTTACCTGCCGGACAAAGCGATTGATCTGTTGGACGAAGCCTGTGCCACGGCTGCGTTGCAGAATAAGAAGGCAGATGAGTATGCCAAACTGTTGCTTGCGGAACAAAATCTCCAAAAGCAGGAAACGGAAGCAATGGCGGGTGAGGCGATCGATTACGAGCGCTTAGCGAATATCCGCGCGGAGCTTATGAAAACGCAGCAGGCGATCGACGATATCCGTGATGCGGCAGTCCATATGCCACTCAGCGAAGAGCATCTTGCCAAAGTGATCGAGTTGTGGACCGGCATTCCCGCTTCTAAGATTCAAGAAAACGAGTTGTCTAAGCTCGCGGATTTAGAGAAGGAACTTCGCCGCCATATCATCGGTCAGGATGAAGCCGTTTCACTGGTTTCGGCGGCGATTCGCCGCAGTCGCGTGCAGATCAGTCCTCGCCGCCGTCCGGCATCGTTTATCTTTGTCGGCCCCACCGGCGTCGGAAAGACAGAACTTGTGAAAGTGCTGGCGGCACAGCTGTTTGATACACCCGAAACGCTGATTCGTCTGGATATGTCCGAATTTATGGAAAAACACGCGGTATCGCGTATCATCGGTTCGCCTCCCGGCTATGTCGGCTACGATGAAGCGGGTCAGCTTACCGAAAAGGTGCGCCGCAAACCGTATTCGGTCATTCTGTTCGATGAAATTG
>CAYZXC010000037.1:0-12080 GCA_964482275.1 uncultured Eubacteriales bacterium | reverse complement strand
GACTCCGCGGTGATGGTCATCGACGCCTCTAAGGGTGTGGAGAAGCAGACCATCAAACTGTTTAAGGTCTGTATGCTGCGGGACATTCCGGTGTTTACCTTCATCAATAAGATGGACCGCGAGGCACGGGATCCGTATGATCTGATGGCAGATATTGAAAGTGTTCTGGGTATCAAGACCTATCCTGTCAACTGGCCGATCGGCTCCGGTAAGGATTTTAAAGGTGTTTACGAACGCGAAAAGGAGCGGGTGCTGTCCTTTACCTATAACGGCATCGGTCACGAAGCTGACGAAAAGGTAACGGCAATGGACGATCCGGCGCTCAAAGATATGCTGGGTGATACGCTGTATCAGACGCTGATGGATGACCGTGAATTGCTGGACGGAGCGGGTGATGAGTTTGACCTTGACGCTGTTCGCCACGGCAAGCTTTCGCCGGTGTTTTTCGGTTCCGCTCTTACGAATTTCGGCGTTGAACCCTTCCTGGAGAATTTCTTGAAAATGACGACCTCGCCGTTGCCGCGTGCATCGTCACAGGGAGAGATCGATCCGTTTGATGATGATTTTTCCGCCTTTGTTTTCAAAATTCAGGCGAATATGAACAAGGCACACCGTGACCGCATCGCGTTTATGCGTATCTGCTCAGGCCGATTTGAAAAGGGTCAAGAGGTCAATCACGTGCAGGGCGGTCGTAAGATCAAGCTTTCGCAGCCGCAACAGATGATGGCACAGGACCGCGAGATCGTGGAGGAAGCGTATGCCGGTGATATCATCGGTGTATTTGATCCCGGTATTTTTTCCATCGGCGATACGGTGTGCGCCTCCTCAAAGAAATTCCAGTTTGAAGGAATCCCGACCTTTGCACCGGAGCATTTCCGCTTAGTCCGTCAAAAGGACACGATGAAACGGAAACAGTTCGTCAAGGGCACCTCCCAGATCGCGCAGGAGGGTGCGATCCAGATCTTCCAGGCTCCCGGCGGCGGTATGGAAGAGGTCATCGTCGGCGTGGTCGGCACTCTGCAGTTTGACGTGCTGGAATACCGCCTTAAAAACGAATACGGTGTGGATGTGATCATGGAGGGCTTGCCGTATCAATATATCCGCTGGGTGGTCGGCGAAAACGTCGATGTAAAGGCGCTTGACTTGACGTCGGATACGAGATATGTACAGGACTTGAAGGGGAACCCGCTGTTGCTGTTTACCAGCAGTTGGAACATTCAGTGGGCACTGGATCACAACAGGGATCTGCAACTACAGGAGTTCAGCCGCTCATGATGAATATTCAAATCTTCGGAAAAGCAAAATGCTTTGATACCAAAAAAGCAGAACGGTATTTCAAGGAGCGCGGCATCCGCTTTCAGCGCATTGAGCTGGACAAGTACGGGATAAGCCGCGGGGAATTTCAGTCGGTCAAGGCGGCCGTCGGATTAGAGGCGTTGATCGATCCGAAATCCAAAGAGGCGGTCAACGTCCGTTATCTCGCCTATGAAAGCGATAAGGAAGATAAGCTGCTTGAAAATCCGAAAGCGTTGCGTACACCCATCGTGCGCAACGGCAAGCTTGCCACCGTCGGGTATTGTCCCGACGTGTGGGAAACGTGGAGAAATCTATGAAAAAACCGGTTACGGATATTGCCGCGCCGCTTACGGCGTGGTACGCACAGCACGAACGGTCGTTTCCGTGGAGGGAGAACCCCTCTCCGTATCGTGTATGGGTGTCGGAGATCATGCTGCAGCAAACGCGTATTGAAGCCGCTTTGCCGTATTTTGAACGGTTTATGCAGGTTTTGCCCACCATTGCCGATCTGGCTGCCGCACCGGAGGATGTGCTCTTAAAGCTGTGGGAGGGACTCGGATATTACAGCCGTGTTCGAAACCTGCAGAAGGCCGCCCAAAGGGTAATGACGGAATTCGGCGGAGAACTCCCCGACAGCTATGAGCAGTTGCTCACATTGCCCGGTATCGGTGAGTATACCGCGGGTGCGATCGCGTCGATCGCTTTCGGCAAGCGCGCCGCCGCCGTTGACGGGAATGTGTTGCGCGTGATGGCGCGCCTTACAGACGATCACACGGATGTCATGCAACCGGCAAACCGCAAACGGTTGACGGCGCTGGTGCAGAGCATCGTACCGGAGAAAAACGCAGGCGATTTCAACCAGGGAATTATGGAGCTTGGGGAAACGGTGTGCTTGCCGAACGCACAGCCGCGTTGCAGTGAATGTCCGCTTTTTGAGTATTGCGCGGTGGCCGGTCTGGAGCGGGCGAGAGAGTTGCCCACGCGCGCCAAACCGAAGCCGCGCCGTATTGAACGGCGTGCGGTGTTTGTTATGGTGACAGAGGAGACGCCGCGTCGGGTTCTGCTGCACCGTCGTGCGTCGAAAGGTTTACTCGGCGGTATGTGGGAATTACCCAATAGTGAATCGGATTATCTGGGGGACGTGTTGTCCGATTGGGGTGTTCGGGCAAGTTCCGTTGACCGACTCCCCGATGCAAAGCATGTGTTTTCCCACGTGGAATGGCATATGACCGGCTGGCTTGTAAAGGTGAAAAGCATTACACTGAAACCGGATTTTCAATTAGTCTCTAAAGAGGAATTGGCACGATATGCACTGCCAACCGCCTTTCGTACCTATAGCGAATTATTGCTTGAGGAGGACGTTTTATGAAACGCGAGGATTATCTTTCCTGGGACGAATATTTTATGGGGGTCGCACTGTTGTCTGCACAGCGCAGTAAAGATCCCGGAACGCAGGTGGGTGCCTGTATTGTCGGTCAGGACAATAAGATCCTGTCTATGGGCTACAACGGTATGCCGATCGGTTGCGACGATGATTGTATGCCGTGGGACCGCGACGGTGATCCGCTCAACACGAAATATCTGTTTGTCTGTCACGCGGAGCTGAACGCCATCCTAAACCACGGTCGTGCCGGTCTGGAGGGGGCGAAGGTGTACACCACGCTGTTCCCGTGTAACGAGTGTGCCAAGGCGATCATCCAATCCGGTATCAAAGAGGTCATCTATCTGCAGGATAAGTATGCAGATACGGACTCGGTTATCGCCTCAAAGAAAATGTTTGATATGACCGGCGTTACATACCGCTTGTTTAACGGCGAGCATAAAAATATTAAGCTGGAGCTTTAAGAGCTATGAAAACTGTGCTGATCACAGGCGCGTCCCGCGGCATCGGTGCTGCGGCGGCACGGCTGTTTGCCAAAAACGGATATGCGGTTGCCGTAAATTACTGTCATTCAAAAGAAGCGGCAGACCGTTTGATCGCAGAGATCACGGAACAGGGCGGCGAAGCCTTTGCGGTGCAGGCGGATGTGGCGAAAGCCGCTGAGGTGCAGGAAATGGTACAGGCGGTGTACGACCGCTGCGGACATCTGGATGTGCTCATTCACAATGCCGGTATCGCACAGCAAAAGCTGCTTACGGATACCGATGAGCAGGAGTGGCACCGTATGATGGGAGTGCACTTGGACGGCGCTTACCACTGCTGCAAGGCGGTAATTTCCGGTATGGTGCGGCAGGGCTACGGCAGTATTTTGACGGTATCCTCCATATGGGGTGTGACCGGTGCTTCCTGTGAGGTGCCGTATTCTGCCGCAAAGGCCGGACTTATTGGGTTCAGTAAGGCGCTTGCCAAAGAACTAGGCCCCTCACACATTCGGGTGAATTGTGTGGCACCGGGTGTGATCCGAACGGATATGTGTGCTTCGTTTGATGACGAGACCTTAAACGGTTTGGCGGAGGAAACACCGCTTGGACGGTTGGGTGCGTCTGAGGAGGTAGCCGAGGCGCTGTTGTTCTTGGCATCGGATAAAGCCTCCTACATCACCGGTCAGGTGTTGGGTGTGAACGGCGGGTTCATTATTTGATTATGAAAAGCGATGAGAATTTCTCATCGTTTTTTTATGTATATGCGGCTTTTTTCGGGGAGAAACTGTGGATAGCGAGAGAAAGGAGTCGTTTATCAATGAGCACTGGTTTTACACAGGAAATTTTGAACGCTCTGCGTTTGGAAGGTGTTCCCGATCCGAAAAAAGCTACGCCTAAGCAGTGGTATACCGCCGTATCCAAAGCGGCTATGGCGCGGATTTGCGAGTATGCACAGACAGAGGCAAACGGGAAACGTGCCGCCTATTTTTCAGCAGAGTTTTTGATCGGACGAATGATCGAATCCAATTTATTGAACATGGGATTGTCCGACGAAACCGAAGCGTTGTTGCGCGAACAAGGTGTATCCACCGCACTATTTGAGGAGATCGAAGACGCCGCACTCGGTAACGGCGGACTGGGACGGTTGGCGGCTTGCTTTTTGGATTCTGCCGCCACACAGGGGATCGCACTTGACGGATATGGGATCCGATACCGATACGGACTGTTTAAGCAACAACTTGTTGACGGCTTTCAAAAAGAGGTAGCGGACGATTGGCTGAGCTTTGGTGATCCGTGGTCGGTGCGTAAGGAATCGGAACGGGTGCTCGTCACCTTTGCCGATGAGCAGGTATACGCCGTGCCGTATGACAGTCCGGTGATCGGTTACGGCGGCAAAACGGTGAACCGACTTCGTTTGTGGCAGGCGGAAGCGCAGAACCGTTTTGACTTTTCACTGTTTAATCAGCAGAAATACGATCAGGCGGTCAAAGAACGCGATCACGCGGAGCGCATCAGTATGGTGCTGTACCCGAACGACGATACCGATGCCGGTAAAAAGCTGCGGCTTAAGCAGCAATATTTCTTTTGCAGTGCGTCGCTGCAGGATCTCCTTAAACGATATAAACAGCGCTTCGGAACGGATTTTTCGCGTTTTGCCGAGCAATACGCCATTCAACTCAACGACACACATCCTGCGGTGTCGATACCCGAATTGATCCGATTGTTGGTAGAAGAAGGCGTACCTTTTAATCAGGCGTTGCAGATCGCACGCGACACGTTTGCGTATACCAATCACACCATTTTGCCGGAAGCACTGGAGAAATGGAGTATCAAATTGTTCCGCAGTGTGCTGCCGCAGGTGTACCGTTACGTGCTGCGAATTCAGAAAACGCTGGTTCGTGAGCTTTCTATGCGCGGTATCACCGATACAAGGGCTTACGATATTGTGGATGATACGCACATTCATATGGCGCGCTTGGCGATCTTTGCTTCACATTCAGTGAATGGTGTGGCGCGCCTGCACAGCGAATTGCTCAAAACAAGCGCCTTGCCGGAATGGCATCGTCTGTATCCGGAGCGTTTTAACAATAAGACGAACGGTATCACCCAGCGCCGATGGTTGGCACTTGCCAACCGTGAATTAGCAGGGCTTATTACCGAAACTATCGGTAAACGTTGGATAACCGATTTGGATCAGCTGAAACAGCTCGTACCGTATGCAGACGATCCGTCTTTTCTGCAAATGCTGCGCACGGTAAAATCACTGAAAAAGCAGCAGCTTGCCGAGTATGTGGAAGTGCACAACGGGTTGCATCTTAAATCGGATTTTCTGTTGGATGTTCAGGCGAAGCGCCTGCATGAATACAAGCGGCAGCTACTCAATGCGTTTTCGATCCTTGACACCTATTACGGGATCAAAGACGGGCGCATTACCGATTTCACACCCACTGCCTATATCTTTGCCGCCAAAGCGGCACCGGGGTATCAGCGGGCAAAAGCTATCATCAAATTTATCAATGAGATCGCCGAGCTGGTCAATAAAGACGCGGCTGTTTCGGACCGGATGCAGGTGCTGTTTTTGCCGAATTACACGGTTTCCTATGCCGAAAAGATCATACCGGCGGCGGATGTGTCTGAGCAGATATCCACCGCGGGAACGGAAGCCTCCGGTACCGGCAATATGAAATTTATGCTCAACGGCGCGGTGACGCTCGGCACGTACGATGGGGCAAACATTGAGATCGTCGAGCAGGCAGGGGAGGAAAACAACTATATTTTCGGCGCGCGTGTAGAGGATATCCACGCAATGAAAGACACCTATTCTCCGCAGGCATATTTAGCGGTTGAACCGCGTTTGCGGCGTGTGACGGATACGCTCATCGATGGGACGTTTGATGACAGCGGAACGGGTATGTTCCGCGACCTGTACGACTCACTCACCGTCGGTGCGTTATGGCATCGCTCCGATCCGTATTATGTGCTTGCGGACTTTATTCCGTATTGCGATAAGCGGTTGGAGCTTAACCGCGACTATCAAAACCGTGAGCTGTTTGACCGCAAAGCCTTGTTAAACATCGCCAATGCCGGTTACTTTTCCAGTGACCGAACGATCAAGGAATACGCCGAGGATATTTGGGGGATATAGAAAAAGCAGCACTCCGCTTGGAGTGCTGCTTTTGTAAACAAAAGGTACGCGACAGGGGGATTATCAGCAGGCAGAGGTATAGGGAGCTAAGGTAATGCGCACGAAATACCCCTGCTCGTGCTGACAGACGGGACACATCTGCGGTGCGGATTTGCCGGTGTGAACGTGACCACAGTTCAGGCACAGCCACCCGCATTCCATATCGGATACGAACAGTTGATCTTGCTCCATCCATTCGGCAAACTTTTTGAACCTCTCACTGTGACTTTTTTCGATCTGAGCGATGTTACGGAACGAGGCGGCAACCGCGGGAAAGCCCTCTTTCTCGGCAACCTCGGCAAAGGTTTTGTATACCGGATCGAATTCCTCCATCTCGTTGTGCTGTGCGTTTTTCAGAAGCTGTAGAACGGATTCGGTCGTTTCCACCGGATAGGTGCCGTCGACCGCCACGGTCTCGCCATCCAACTCCTTGAGATGGTTCATAAAAATGGTGGCGTGTTCCTTTTCTTGGTCGGCAGTAAAGCGGAAAATGCATTCGATCACATGGAGCTTTTGCTTCATGGCTTTTTCCGCTGCAAAGGTGTACCGGTTGCGTGCTTGACTTTCACCCGCGAAGGCGCGCATTAAATTGGCTTTGGTTTCGCTGCTCTTGAACTCTGCTGGCATATGGTTACCCTCCTAAACTGTTTAGTGAGATTGTCGGCTGTTTTACTGAGATTTATTCACGGCCGACGAATTATCAAACACACTTGACGATGGAAACAATATGTGCTAAGATACCGTATATCTATATTTAAGGAGATGGTTTTCAGTGGATCCGCTTCCTCGAAGTAGGCAGCACAGCAAGGCATACGAGCCTTCCAAACCGTGTTTTATAGGTGGGAGGGTACGGTATGTCTGACATTCTGAAACAATTACTACTGCAACTGATTCTGATTTTGCTCAACGCGTTTTTTGCTGCGACCGAGATCGCCGTGATTTCCCTTAACGAGAAAAAGGTAAAGGCGCGTGCGGAAGACGGCGACAAAAAAGCCGTTAAAATGCTTCGGATGATCGAGGACCCCACGCGGTTCTTGTCGACCATCCAGATCGGCATTACACTTGCCGGCTTTTTGGGCTCCGCATTTGCAGCGGATAACTTTTCCGAACGTTTAAGCGGCTTTTTGGTTAAAACGTTTGACGTGCCGGCGGCACAGATCGGCGTGATCGACACCGTTTCGGTCATTGCGATCACCATCGTTTTGTCGTTTTTCACTTTAGTGCTTGGTGAACTGGTTCCCAAGCGTGTGGCGATGCGCCATAAGGAAAAGCTTGCCGAAGCGGTTTGCGGTACGATCTCCGGTCTGGCGTTCGTGCTAAAGCCCATTATCTGGCTGCTCACCGTTTCTACGAACGGAGTCGGGCGCTTGTTCGGTATCGATCCTCACGCAAAGGAGGATCCCGTGTCCGAGGAGGATATCGTGCTGATGCTGGATGCGGGTGCCGATGAAGGCTCGTTGGATGAAAACGATATCGAATATATTAAAAACGTGTTCAAGCTGGATGGGATGACCGCTGAGGACGTTATGACTCCCCGCAAGGCGGTGACCTTTATCTCAGCTGATGCGACCGATGAAGAGATCCTGCAGATCATCGAGGAAGAGGGATATTCGCGTATTCCGGTATATTCCGAAAAGCCCGACAATATCATCGGTATTCTGTACAGCCGCGATTATCTGCTGCGCCGTACCCGTCCGGATTTCACCTTGGAGCAGGCGATGTTTGATCCGACCTTCGTGCCGGAGACCGCCCATCTGGATGCGCTGTTTAAGGACATGCAGAAGGAACATAATCACATTGTGATCCTGGTCAATGAATACGGCGAGACCTCCGGTATCGTGACGATGGAGGATATCTTAGAGGAGATCGTCGGCGAGATCTGGGACGAAAGCGACGAAGCGTTCGATGAGTTTCAGAAGATCGATGAACAGACCTACCGTGTGCTCTGCTCCACCGCTGTGGAGGATTTCTTCACCTTCTTTGAAATCGAGCCGGAGGAGGAAACGGAAGCCACCACCGTCAACGGCTGGCTGACCGAAACGGTCGGCAGTATTCCCGAAGCGGGATATACCTTTGATTTTGAAAACCTCAGCATTACGGTGGATAAAGCCGATGATTTTATGACTTTCGAAATTCTTGTAAAAGTGAACGTGTGAAAAAGCCGCCGCGGAACGTTCCGCGGCGGCTTTTCGTTGGTCATGGTGTGGGCATCGGCCCGAAAATCGCTACCATTAAAGCGTACATAATAGGGATGGAGATCACACAAAGCGTGTGGGAAATGAGCGCCATACTGGCTCCCGTTTTGGGGCTTCCGCCGTATGCTTCCGGGAAGACAACGGTGTTTAGTCCTAACGGTGCGGCGCAAGCAAAGAATGCAAGGAACAGAACAAAATGATCAAGTTGAATGTCAAACAAAATGTTCACCAGTTCTTTGATCCCGAATAGAGCGCCAACCAAAATCGTAGGGAGAACGACCAGCCGCAAGGCGGTTGCCAGGTACACTTTCTTGTTTTTTAACATCTCTTTCATATCGTAGCTGGCGATGGTGAAGCCCGCGAGCAGCATGGCCACTGGGCCCATACAAGCTTTCAAAGAATCAAGAGAGGAGGTAAGAAAACTCGGCAAGTATTGCCGTGCACCGGTCAGCCCGAAGACGATACCGATGAGCATAGCGATGGTCGGTGCGTTCATGACTTTCTTGAAAACATTGCCTTTATGTTCACCGTCCGGAACAAGTACGCTGATGCCCCACGTGTAGATCATGATACTGAAGGGGAGATAGAACAGCTTATAGTAAGAGAGAACTTCCCCGCCGAACATGGCTAAGATGACAGGATCACTGACATAACCGCCGTTGGCGAATGCCAACGCGTACATATAAATACCGCGTTCGGGACATTTCTCACGGATGAACCATTTGCCGAGCGGAATGGCAATGGCCATTCCCAACGCCACACAGCAGATGCCGAACAAAATGTTTACTGCGTGCGTGCTGACGGTATCAAGGGTAAAATAAGTGGACATCGTGCTGAAGCTGAGAGCAGGGCAGAAGATCCACGTTTCCAACTTAGCCATCACTTTTCCCGCGTTGTCGGGTAAGATATTGGTCTTTTTGGCAAGGAACCCGATGGCGATACAAGTGAACAACATCAGCATTGGTTCAAGCGTTGCGAAGAAAGTTTCTAACATTAAAATGCCTCCATAACTATGCGGGGAAATTATACGTCCGTTCCGTTACGGAACTATATTTTGGAGAAACGATATTCTGTAACCGTGTGGTAGGTCTCGCCGGCTTTGAGCACCGTCGAAGGAAAATCGGGACGGTTGGGGCTGTCGGGAAAATGCTGGGTTTCCAAACAGAAGCCCTGATACTGTGACATCGGGCCGCCTTTGCCGTTTTCGGTCTTTAACATATTACCCGTATATAGCTGTATACCCGGCTGATCGGTATAGCAATCCATACGAATACCGGTTTTGTTGGAGATCGCAGTTGCGCACAGCCGCCATTCGTTTGTATCACCGAGGACAAAGTTGTGGTCGTATCCGTTGCCGAGCTTGATCTGCTCGTGATTGGCGGTAATGTCGCGGCCGATCGGTTTGAGCTCACGGAAATCGAACGGCGTACCGTCAACCGGCATGCGCTCGTCGAGCGGAATAAGATGCTCGTCCACCGGAAGAACAGCGTCGGCAGGGATCATCAGCAGGGTATCCAGTACGTTACCGCCGTCGTATCCGTTCAAGTTGAAATAAGCGTGCTGCGTGAGATTGAGGATCGTATCCTTGTCCGTCGTCGCCGTATACTCAAACGACAGCGTGTTGTCCGGCGTTACCGAAATGCGCACGTCGGCAGTGACGTTGCCGGGATATCCCACCTCGCCGTCGGGGGAGAACTGACGCAGGGTGATCGCAGCGTCTTCAACTGCGGCGACCTCCCAGTTCTTGACCTGCCATCCGCCTTTGCCTCCGTGCAGATGGCAGAACTCGTTTTCATTACAACCGACGTCGTAGGTTTTGCCGTTCAATTCAAATTTACCGCCGGCAATGCGGTTGGCATAGCGGCCTACCGTGACGCCGATACAACCGATCTCGTGCAGGTACGCTTCCATGCTTTCATATCCCAATACGATATCCTTGCCGTCATATACAAGGTTCGTTAAGGTTCCGCCGTAGGTGATAAAGGAAACGGACAATCCGCCCTCGCCGGTGACGGTTAGCTGTTCAACCGCTTCACCGTTCGGTAAGGTTCCGTATGGTTTTCGTGTGACTGACATAACTTATCCCTCCGTTTTCTTTTCAGTATATCGCACCGTGTCGCTTTTGTCAATGAAACCCATTGACAAAAGAAAGGAAAAAGGGTATACTGTGACGCAGGAAGAACACTTGTTCTAATTTAGGAGAGCCGGCTATGGAACGAACTATTTTACATTGTGATTGCAATTCGTTTTTTGCCTCGGTGGAGTGCGTCTATCGGCCGGAGCTGTGGCAGGTTCCCATGGCGGTGTGCGGCGACCCCGAAAACCGTCACGGCATCGTGCTTGCCAAAAACGAGCTCGCCAAGCGATACGGCATTGTTACGGCGGAAACGGTATGGCAAGCAAAAAGGAAATGTCCCGAACTGGTGATGGTACAGCCGCATTACGACCGGTATGAGGACTTTTATCAGCGCATCAACGCCATCTATTATGAATATACCGATCGCGTGGAGCCGTTCAGTATTGACGAATCGTGGTTGGATGTCACCGGCAGCCGGTTGCTGTTCGGAGACGGCAAGACCATTGCCGACACCCTGCGCCGCCGTGTGAAAGAGGAACTGGGGCTGACCATTTCGGTCGGCGTTTCCTTTAATAAGACCTTGGCAAAGATGGGGAGCGACTACCGTAAGCCGGATGCTACCACCGTGTTTTCCAAGGACAACTATCAAGACATCTTATATCCGATGCCGGTATCGAATTTGATCTTTGCCGGCAGAAGCGCCACGGAGACTCTTGCGCGTATGGGGATCAAAACGATCGGTGAGTTGGCGCGTGCCGATCGCGCGTGTGTGGTATCCGCGCTCGGTAAGCTTGGGGGACAGCTGCACGATTATGCCAACGGGTATGATCCCACACCGGTGCGGCTTTTTACGGACAAACGCGAGATCAAATCCTGTGGCAACGGTACGACCTTTCCGCAGGATCTTGAAACGGCAGAACAGCTGCATAACGGCTTGTTATATTTGGTGGAGCCGGTGGCGGCGCGACTGCGGTCACACGGCTTGCAGTGTAAAACGGTGCACGTCACGGTGAAGCTGCCGTCACTCAAAACGGTTTCGCATCAACGGACGTTATCGCATCCTACCGCGGTCACCTCAGAGCTGTATGAGGGGGCACTTGTGGCATTGCACGAGTGCTGGAAAGAGGGGACACCGGTGCGCAGCTTGACGGTAACGGCCACAAAGCTGAGCGAGGGGGAGGAACCGCAGCAGCTCGACCTGTTTGAAAGTAATGACGAAAAGCACGAACGGCTCGCGGCACTGGACACTGCGGTCGATGCGCTGCGTGACCGTTTCGGAAAAGAGGCAGTCAAGCGCTTGGCGATCCTGCATAAAGAAAACAGTCATCCGCACGAAAAATAAAAATCGACACCTCAAAGTTACCGGTAAAAGAAGTGCGGAGATTTTGTAAAAAATCTGTTGACAAACGCAAAAGTAGCCGTTATAATAGACAAAGTCGCCGCGCGCGACAGTATGGCCCGGTAG
>CAYZXC010000036.1:0-12338 GCA_964482275.1 uncultured Eubacteriales bacterium | reverse complement strand
TAATAGTTGGCAAACGGTTCCATCTTGCCGTTCCACGGGGTGGGTTCGCGGTAAACGTTCACCGTATAGGTCGTGGAAAGGAGTTTGTAGGAAACGGTGACCGTGATTTCTGTCGTGGTGCCGGGGATGCCAAGGGTAACGGCACCGTCCTCGGCGCCGTTTACCGTGACCGTCGCACCGTTTTGCGAAGCTACGGCGACAACGGGAACGGTCTCTGTTGTATTCTCAACCGTTACGCCGTACTTAACAACACCGTCGGCAAGCGCGATTGCCGCATCTTTCACGATCAGTTCGGACAACGCCGGAACCTCCTGGACAAAGATGGGATAGCCATCCTCGCCGTCCATCCAAACAGGAGTCTCGAGGCCTGCGTTGAGATATCCGGTCACCGTGCCGTCGGCAAATGCGGCAGCAGAGCATGGGGTCACACTTCCGGTTGTATCCTCTGTGAGCGTCGACATATTGTCAGGTGTTGTTGACCACTGAGAAGTGTAATACACGCCGGTGCCTCCGAACGTAAGACTTCCTGTGGTCGAGTTCACAATCGGGTGCACAGAGGTGGCGATCGACGTGATAGTGCCGGCAAAATAGCTGCTGTTAATTGTAGCCGTCGCAGAGTTCGTATTTGCTGTGTTTCGGCCAACGGAACCGATCAAGCCACCTGCATTACCCGAATTTGTAATTTGAAGATCCATATCGCTGTAGCAGCACTTGAGGGTAAGGCTGTAGGCCTGGTTAGCTGCATACGTATACACGGTACCACAGATGCCACCAACATTATTTTTGCCGGCAGTAATGGAGCCGGTGGACCAGCATTTTTCAACTGTGACGCGGGGGGCGCTGGCACTGCCTACAATACCGCCTACAGCATAGTTTACAGCATAGTCGGTGGTAATGGAACCGTTAAAGCTACAATTGACGAGATATGTATCATAATCGGCAGATCCAACGATTCCGCCGACATATGTGCCGCTGGACGCCTTTGTTAAGTTGATTACACCTGTTATGTGCAAATTCTTGATGGAACTTTTGTTACCTAAAAAACCGAACAAGCCGATACGATCTGTAGTGGCCTGGGTGATGCTAAGACCCGTAACGGTGTGGTCACCGCCATCGAAATTGCCAAAAAATTTATGACTGCTGTCTTTACCAATGGGTGTCCATTCACAACCGGCCAGATCAATATCCGTGGTCAATGTGAACGTTTTGCCGGCATAGCTAACGCCTTCGTTGACCTGCTGCGCCAGATACGCCAGCTGTGCGCCGTTGGCAATTTGGTACGGATTTCCCTCCGAACCGTCACCGTTGGCGAACTTTTCGACATCCTCGCTTCCGCCCCACGGTTCAGGGGTGGTGTCCTCCGCACCGACGATGAGCGCGCCCAGACCCGCCGGCAGCATGAGCGCCAGCAAGCACAGCACCAGCACGATGCTCAGGGCTGATCTCGTCTTGGAAAACAGTCTTGACATAACTTTTCTCCTCCTACAATTAACGTTTACGAAAATACCTGATATGACCCGTACGGTACAAAAGGGTACAATAAGGGTCATTATCACTTATAGTCAGTATAACAAACCTTTTTCGATTATGCAATGTAATATGTTGGCGAGTTTCTGTAAAATGTTGTTTGCTTGCAGCCGCTGCGGAACGGATTTCAGACGGCAGACAACAGATATCAGATATCAGATATCGGATGACGGAGTCCCGCCCCTGCGGTTCGCACGCACCTCGCGGGCGATTTTCAATCGCCCCTACGAACAATCCCGCCGCCTTCTTCCATCCGCCATCTGCTATCTGCCGTCTGAAATCTGTTCCGTAGGGGGCGGTTGTGGTTTGTAACAAAAAAGCCGGTGCGTTGAACGCACCGGCTTTTAGTTGTGTCGTTATAGGGGATCATTCCCATTTGCGGATGCACAGGCGGTTGTACAGGCCGAGTACCACGCCCATAACCGCTAACACAATGCCGAAATATAACCACAGCATAGCGGAGCTTTGGTCGTAGATCTGCTTCTCCTGTAACACCGCAAATGCCTGGGTCATCAGCGGGTTATCCGTAGCGGTGAACAATTGGATCATTGTGTAGACCAAAACCAACGTGATAACATGGCGCAAGCTCGGAACGGTTACCAACCAGAACTCTTCCCATTTGTTGGCACCCTCGATCTTGGACACCTCGTACAACTGAGCGGGAATGCTCTGCAGGCCCGCTAAGAACAGAATGGTTTGCACGCCACAGCTCCAAATAAGACTGAACACGTTACCCAACAGATTGCTCAGCATCTCGTTTATCTGGTCGGGCAGAGCCAAGCTCGAAAGGATGCTCGTGAAATCGATGACGCCACCTCCATAGGCGCCACCACTATCCGTTCCGCTGGTCATGTTGAAGATAGGGGCGGCGATCCTGTCGCTGGACAAGACACCGATGATCGGTGACGATGCAATGATGATCGGCAGAGAGAAGATCGCACGGAACAGGGTACGGCCAACAAATTGCTGGTTCAGTACCACCGCCAGGATCAGGCTCAGTGTCAGAACAATCGGGAGCGTGTATCCGATCAAGCCTAACGAGCTTGTCAAGTTGTCCACATAGTTGGGGTCTGAATTCAGAATGTAATCGAAATGCGTCAGGCCCGCGAAAGACAGTTGCATACCTTCTCCCGTTATGGTGGCTTCGGAAAACGCGTAAACAAACGAGGAAACGAGCGGAACGATGAAGAATAATAACAAGCCCAATACCCAGTGCGCTACGAACGTGTAGCCCATACGCTCACGGCGAGCGACCAGGCCGGATTGTTTTTGCCAAAATTTCATAATTTGTTCCCTCCTTCCATTAATACCGAACCTCGTAGCCGGCTAATTCGCCGACCGGCGAGTCCGCGGCGGTATCGCTGTGGTTTACATACAGCGTCACGCCATTATCGAATACGGTTTCCGTTACCGAATCCGAGAGCTTGACGTATCGCTCAATGGATGCACCCTCGATCTTTTCGTACAAGGGGGCGTATTTGCTCATTACCTCGGAGATGAGTTCCTCATTGCCCGAAAAATCACAAGCGTACAGCTTGCTTGCGCCCATACCGAGGTAAACCAGGTCGGTTTCGGTGAAATCGGTATTGTACTCATACAGCACCGAGAAGCTCATGTCGGCGCCGGAGGCTAAGGTTTTGAGGATGGCACGTTCAGGATCATCCGCCAAATTGATGGATTCGCCGAATATCGGTTTCGTGCCGCGGAATACCAGCTCGTAGAACGGAATCTCCTCATCCAGTGCGATGTTGCCGCTGTTACCCGTCGGGACATCGAATACCACCGAGGACGCAATTGCCGAATAGGAATTCGGGCCGCCCGCTACTGCGTGGCCGCCGTCCAACAACGTCTTAATGGTCGCGGATGCAGAGGTTTGGGTGTTGCTCTTTGCGTAGTATGCCGGGTCGGAGTAATCGGAGTACGAGAGATGACCAAGCGTCATCAAGCTGATTCCCGAAACATCCTTCCGATCTGCCATATTGAGCAGCTTTTGCGTGACACCTGACAGCTCAGTGCGGCTCAACAGGTAGTATGAGTAGCTTTTTAAATATTCACGCTGCGGTGTACCGAACGGATACTTAACTACTTTGCGCAAGCTCGCGCTCGTAGCAACATCAAATGCCGTGGAAATACCGCCGCCGGAACGGCCAAACTGAACTAAATCGAAATCGGTGAACAGCGAAATTCCCTGTTTCGCGCAATACGACTCGAGCGCCAGACGGTCCGCGTTGCTACCGTATAGTGATGCAAACGAGAAGCCACCCGCCACTTTGCCGGGGTTGACACCGCGGTCGCCATAGCCGATCAAACGCACCGTCGGTTTGATGGTCGTGCTCTGCGACAGTGTGCTCAGGATGCTTTGCGCTTCAGCAAAGGTCGTCGCCACTGCTGTGCTGTCACGCGGAAAACCTAAAATGGAATCCGTGCGCTGGGCACCGCCCACAATGGTTAAACCAAAGGTGCTGTCGGCATCTGTTCTGACCAATTTGCCGCTGCTTTCCAGATATTCGCGGTAGCATTTTGCCATACCGTTGTAATCTGCGGAGTCACCGGACAGCGGATAGTACGATAAGGTCGGGTTGACGACAACACGTGCCGAGGATATCACAGAGTAGGAGTCACCGCCACCGAGCACAGCCTTGTTGCCGTCGGAGGTGGCAAGATCGTCGTAGCCACGGATATAATAGGTCGGATACACGGTCGAGTAGCCGGTACGTGAGTTGCCGGCTTCCGCCTCGATGACCGCCGATTCCGCGCCCTCTTTCATCACGCATAACAAGGCATCGTCTCCGTTCTTGACGCCGAAAACAGGTAAGCGAATCGCTTCTTGCTCGTTGTCGAGTTCCGCATACGCACGGGAAGCATCGTCACCGTATACGCTGCCGGTGTATTTGCGAGTACCGTCTGCATTTTCCGTTGCATACATCAAGGCACCGGAGCCAGACGGGATAAACAGGTACGAGCCTTCGTTCGCGTTGAGTGCCGAGCACAGGAAGGGGGCGACAGAGATCGAAACGAGCTTGTAGTCCTCCCCTTCGCTGATGTTCTGCGCATCAACCTCCACATCCAGCGAGTTCGCACCTAACGTGTAGATGACCGGAACGGAGATCTGTACGTTGTCGAAATAATAGGTCACGCGAACACCGTTGGGGACCGTTTCACACGAGACCTTACCGTTTTGCACGGCTTCCGTATAACCACGGTAGGAATCCCACGACAGATTGGCTGCGGCCATTGCCACGATGTTGATCGTGGAGTTGACGTTTACGCTGGAACCGCCTTCCTGTAAATACTCGTAAGGGATGTTTGACCAGATCTTTCCGGTCTGCTGATCCTTGAGCATCACACAGTATGCGGTTTCGTCCCAAATGAGCTCATAGTTGCCGTTGGATGCTACCACACCGCTCGCAACGGTCGATACCGTTGCGTTCTCATCATAAACGGGGTAATCTTCTTCTTTGGATGAGCTGCATCCCGTCATCCCAACCATCGAGAGGAGCAGGAAACAGCACACCACCAATAATACGCATTTTTTCATACTGCACATCCTTAATACATGAAAATCAATTACCACACTCGATGCTAAGGTCTAAACACTACTTCCATGAGAATGGAGTACAGGAAGTTCCAGAATTGCTGAAGCAGGATCACCAAAATAAAGCCGATACATACCGCCAGAACCATGCAGACCAGCGTTACGGCACTCGTGATCAGGAATTTCGGGAAGGTGTATTCGTGAACCGTCATCATACCAACAGCCAACAGGAAGAAGGTGTAGATCAAAATCACGGTACGGATGCCGCTCATAAGACCGGCGCCCGAAAGCGGGAGAATGTGGGAAAGACCTACGAAGATGAAGGTGTATACGATGAGCGGTAACAGGGAGTATGCCGTCACGATCAAGACCTCTTTAAAAGAGCCTTTACCAGAGAACAGCGTACACATCAACCAGTTGACGATGCTCCACAGGAGAACCAGACCAACGGTTTGTGCAAGTGTGTACAGGATATTGTATGTTCTGGCACTGTTCTGACAGAACAGGAAGCCGGTCGAGGTAGCTTGAAGAGCCGTCGCAAAGAAGAACAGAACGACGAGGATCAAGGCGATCACAAGCGAGCCTTGTTTCTTGTATTTAACATCCTCAAAGCCGCGGAACGGATGCGCCACGACCGTAAAGAAGGTCTTGACCTTCACGTTTTGGATCAGCGCTTTTTCGCGTTTCTTCATACGGACGAGCAACACGCCCAGTCCGACGACCAGAAGCACTGCGCCGACGAAGAACCAAATGAAGTAGCTGGATACGAACTGCTTGATCTTGACTTGCCATGCTAGGTCGTAGGTCACATAGTCTAAGCCTTTTTCAGCGTATTCCAGAGCAGCATCATAATCTTTGGCGCTGTAGGCTGCGCTTGCCAAGCCACGATACGCCAACTGGCAAGCGGCATCCTGTTCGAGCACCTGTTCCCATAACGGTTCGGCTTCCGCGTAGTCGCCTTGCAGCGTCAGCGATTGTGCCTGAAAGCACAGGGCACCGAAGTCAGTCTGCCTCAACACTGTGATTTTTTGGGTCTTTGCATCAGCAATCAATAGCGCATCGCCTTGTATAGCGAGTGCTGTCGGCGTATTGAATTTGCCCAGCTCCGTACCTGCGCCGATACCGCCACCAAAGCAACCGAGAAGGTTGCAACTGTTGTCGTAAACATAAATCAAACCATACGCTTTGTCTAACACGAAGATATAGTCGTCCGCGCTTATGTCGATGGCGACCAGGTCCTGCGCAAGACTCCAGCCGACCTTAGTTACAATACGCGACTCCAGAAAGTTGAAAGAATCGGATGCCGTCGCCGTACCATTGATATCGCGCTTTAACAGAATGTTAGAGCCGCCCGCGCTGATCTTGCGAATCTGGCCTACGCTGTTAGACCAAGCAGATGTCTTACCGGAACATATCGTTAAGTAGCCGTCGGAATCGATCGCCATATCCACGAACGAATACGGCAGGACCTTCGCAGAAGATGCCTTCTTCGTATCGTTACTGGTAAGCATATCAAACAGATATTGAATGGTAGTGAGCGCCGTCGCCTTTACGCGGTTAGCACCATAGAAGCCCATAAATTCGTTGGTCGGAGAATAAGCCAAGGCACCGTAATAACAGCCTAGGCTGATACTATACGAATAACCGTCTTTATCCTTAATAAACCGTGTGGGCTGATAGTTGAAATCATCCGGAATCAAAGGAGAATCCGGCACACCCCAAGAGTCCTTATAAAGACCTGTCGAATCCGTGATAAGAATTCTGCCGTTTACGGTGTCCGAAATATACAAGTCGCCGTTGGTATCTACAAAAACACCCTGTGCGCCCTCAAAATCGATTGCCTCACCGTCTACATCGTGGGCAACGATCGTTTCCTTCAATGTGTAGTCGGGATTTAGGACTACAAGTTTGGAAGAGGTGGTCGACAGGATGTATATGCAACCATCCTCCGTGCAGTAAAGATCGGACATTTCTCCAAACGAATCTTCAAGGCCCAGATCTGCTGCCGAAATCGTGCGTGTTGCTGCGTAAAGTTCCCGAGAAAGTGCCTGCGTAGTGGTTCCATTCGGTTCATCCTTATGAGTGAAGGAATCCGCAGACACCGCAATGCCCGAACCCGCAACCAGCAGTATGGCAATGCAAATGGCCGAAATTATTTTTTTCAAGACAATCCACCTAACTTTCGCTTGTCACTCTGCTTCTTACTTAATACCGGAACTACTCATAGTTTCAATAACATTGCTTTGTGAAATAAAGTATACTATGATCGGCGGAATCATCATCAATACCGTCGCCGCCATAGCGCTACCCGATCGGGCAATACCGCCGTTCGTGATGTTCGTCATGACTTGCGGGAGAAGCTTCAGTTCCTCACTGAAGATCGTTCCGCTCGGTACTACCGACCACAAATCGCGGAACGAGAACAGCGTCAAGGTCATCCACGAGGGCTTCGCGATCGGCATGACGATCTGCCAGTAGATGCGCCCCATTCCCGCACCGTCAATACGCGCCGCTTCCATCAGTGCGTTCGGCACGCTGACGTCGATAAACTGTTTCATCAGGAAGCAGCCCATCGCCGACGGGATCGCCGGGAACAGATACACGAGATAGGTATCAACGATGCCGATCTTACTGAAGATCAAATACTGCGGGACCGACAGCGTATAGTGGTTGTACAACAGCGCAAACTGCACGATCATGAACAGGATCTTTCTGCCCTTGATCTGCGATTTCGAGAATACAAACGCTGCAGCCGATGCGGCCATAACGTGCAAGACAACGCCGGTTACTGCCACAAACACACTATTGAAGAAATACCGCTCCATCGGAACACGCAAGGTGTTCAGCAGAGAAGGAAGCGCGATATAATTCGCCAACGTCGGACGATGAACCAAAAAGCGCGGCGGGAAGATAAGCAACTCATCCAGCGGCTTAAAGGACGTACATATACAGTAGATCATCGGTAAAACCGTGAACATACCGGCTAATGCCAAAAGGGAAAAATACAGTACCGAGCCCGCCTTCGAGCGAGTATACCGTCGGTATTCCGAACGCTTTTTAGGACGCAGCATACGGACTTTTTTTACCGTGTTGTTAGTCAAACACACTCACCGCCTAAGCAATAAAAATATGACATAATCTGTCGTTTCCTATTATAATAAAGTTCGTTAATCTTGTTTACCCATTAAGTTCAAGGCGCCTCCCACGACGATGCGGAAGAAAGCCATCATCAGGAACAGGAATACCGACAGCGCTGCTGCATAACCCATTTCGTATCGCGCTGTACCAACGTCTTGTATATAGGGAACCAACGTGTCGACCGAGTTGTTCACACTGGGATAGCCGGCCAAACTCGTGACGACCGCACTGATCGAAAACACCGACTGGATCTGCATAACCGCACTGAAAAGCAAGATGCTCTTCATGGACGGAAGCGTGATGTACCACAGCTCGTGCCAACGCGAACGAACACCGTCGATCGCGCCTGCTTCATACAGTTCGGAGTTTACGTTCTGCAAACCGGAAATGTTCGCCAAGAACGAAACACCCATGCTCATCCACAGCTGTACGATCATGATGATCGTCGCGTTATAGGTAACGCTCTTTAACCATTGGATCGGTTCTGTGATAAAGCCGAGGCTTATCAGCAAGTTGTTGACATAACCGAAACTATCGCCCGAAAAGGCTACCTGCCAGATGTAATACGCGTTACCGACCAAGGCAGGCGCGTAAAACAAAAACGACAGGATACTACGGATCGTGTGCGGGAATTCGTTGATCAGCCACGCAAGCAAAAAGGAAAGTAAAAAGCTTAACGGACCGGTAACGACGGCGAATTTCAGTGTATTTCCCAAAACCGTAAAGAATACACTGTCGTCTGTAAACATACGCATATAGTTCTGAATGCCCGTGAAGATCGGCGTTGAAACCATATCGTAATCAAAAAAGCTAAGTACGATTGATGAACCCACCGGAATAAGCGTACATAAAACGAAGAACAACATAAACGGTGCCAGCAACAACCAAGAAGCCGTGTTTTCACCTGCTCCGGACAATCGCGATCTTGAGGTGGGCATTTTCTTTGTCTTCACCCTATTTCCTCCCCTTGTTACATAAGTCTGCTGTGCATCCGACAAGCGATCAGCTGATCGCTTGTCGGATACCGAACGTTTTCTGAAAACGATCAGGTTTCCTTACCTGTTTTCATACTGATTCCATTTGCGTTCAATTTCGTTATCGACTTCCAGACCCCACTTGTTCAACATATCCTTCGGGATCTTTCCGTCGTTGACCACGTTCCAGAAGCAGTGATCGATGGAACGCGAGATGTAGTAGCTTCCGGGGACTTCCGGAACTTCTTTCACCTGACTCCAGGCTTTTTCCAGCTGAACGTCAGCACCGTCTTCCCAAGAAAGGCCTTCCAGCATCGCCTCCACATTGGAGACGGCGATACGGCCGGTCGGGCCTAAGATGGATTCAACGGTCATGGAATAGGTGGTTTGGGTTTCCGCATCCGTCCACCATTTCAAGTACTCCCAAGCGGCGGCTTCTTCTTCCTCCGTCGATTTCAGGATCGCACAGGAGGTACCACCGCCGGTCGACGCGTGGTTGATCGTTCCGTCTTCCTGTACAGTGCCCGGAATCGGGGCCATCGCCCACATTCCTTCAATTTCCGGAGCCGTAGCCTTGAGGGTGTTGTATGTGGAATAGGTAGCAACGCCCAACGGGCAGGTACCGGTGCGGAAACGGTTGTAGAAATCAATCGTAACCGGAATCTTCAGTTTCGTATAGAAGTCTGTCCAATCGGTAAAGACCTGAATGATCTCCGGCGTGGAAAGCGTTGTGCTCTTGCCGTCCTCAGCGTACAGCGACAAGCCGCGCTGCATGACCAGACTTGGGAACAAGCTCAAGCTACCCACACCAGCGTTGGTCGCGGTCGTTGTCGTGATCTGTAAATACGGCAATGACGCATCCAGGTTGTTACGTGCTAGGATCTTGGTGACTTCCGTGAAATCATCCCACGTTTCCGGAACCGTAAGCCCTAATTTTTCGAAAATATCGGTACGGTAGAACATCACGTAGAAGTTCTGCGTATCCGGCAACGCGTACAGTTCGCCCTTATAATAGTAAGGCGTTTCTGCACCCGGCATAAACCGTTCTAGCACTTCTTCATAATCCGAGAAGGTGCTAAGCTCTCGCAGAACACCGCGCATAGCCAGATTGACGGGCTCGCTTCGGCTGTGCTGCAGAATCACATTAGGACCTTTTCCCGACAAAACCGCCTGCACGATGCTGGCGTTTACGATCTTTACATTGACCCCGATACCGGTCTTCTCGGTAAAGGTCTGATTGAGTGAGTTAAGTACCTGTGCTTGATCCTGACCCCAGTTGACCCAGATGTCTACGACCTGGCCGCTTTCCGTCGTGCCCGAAATGTTGTTGTAATCCAGGTAGAAGGACGCAGCAAGTCGATGGATAGAGAAGCCAAGGCTTTCAAAGAAGCTTGATTGCTTCGGCAATGCCTCACCGGGCTTGGACAAATAGATCTGGTCAATATCCAGCGGCATATCGCGCATTTCGCTCAATGTAGCACTGAGACTGCAATAGCTGCTGTAATAGTTGCTCTTGTAGCGGTGCGCGCTGTATTTGTTCTTGAGCATTTGATCCAATACCTGCATCATGCTCTTGATAACGCCGACATGAGAGCCACTCGTGCTTCCGGTAGCCTCTTGTAAAAGGGCAAGGGCTTCGTCCAACTTGCTCACGGAATCGTTGATCCGATCTTCCATATCCGGAATCTGAGTAAACAGTTCGTAGTCACGGTATACGTCAACCGTTTCACCGGTGATCATAACGATATCCATATACAAATCACCGAGTACGTCCACTGCGTCGCGGAGCAGATCGGTGACCTCGGACATCGCACCCATCGTGACAGTCAAGCTGATCTCGTGAGTGCCTTCGTCCAAGTAAATGAGGTAGGGTGTGTCTTCATCGTCGGCAAACCACTGGCGCTGCCAATCGTTATCATACAAGAAGGATAACTCCGTTGCCTCTTCAAAGGGCACCTTGCCGTCGATCCGCAATTCACGATAGCTGGTGGCACCGATCACCGTGTTTTGCCGATACGAAAAACCGATCTGATAATAGCCGGCTTCCAACTCAGGCGTTTGCCAGATAACCGTGTCACCACTGGTCTTCCAGTTGCCGCCAACATAGTTGAGAACGCTTCTCTCGGCATTGTTCGGTGTGACGTTCGGAGAGGTGACATCGGATTTCATCGTGATCCAGAAGCTGTTCGTCAGATCCGCTTTCTCACCTTCGATGATCACCATTTCCCCATCGTAATACTCGCTGGTATCCGCCGGAGCTTCATAGGACGATACGCTGTCCTCGCCGCCGAAGAAAACGGCTTTGATCTCAAAGCTTCCCGAAACGGGCGTGATCTTGACGGTGTGCGTACCGGCTGTCAAAGCCACCAGGTACGGATCAGCGTTCCAGCCGGATGTGTTTATCGCAATATTCCGGTAGAAGCCCTCATAGGGGATCTGTTCCAACGGGATCTGATTGCCCAGGCCGTCCAAGGAGATCTCGCCGTCGTTCGTCCACATACGGGGGAACTCCAAAGCGTCCAGCTCACTATAGGGAACTGTTCCGTCGATCTCTAACGCAATTTCAAGAGGCGCGGTCTTCTTGTCCGACACCATGTATTCCATACCGATCGTGTACAAACCGTCTGTCGGTACCTCGATCGTAAACGTGACAGGCTCCTCACCGAAAACAGCACTCACTGCTGCCTCTACCCCTGTCTGTGCTCTGTCCAAGGACGGGAGCGCGGAAAGATATGCCTCGTAGGAAGCATCGGGGGTTTCAATCGTCGTATCGGTGATCTGAGTTTCTTCTGCTTCGGTCGCATACACGCCATACGAAGGGAACAACGCCACGACTAACACCAATACAACAACAAACGCCAACATCCTTTTCATTGCCGACACCACCTTTTCAAAAAAATTTCAAACTTACTTTCAAACGCCACGACCGGCGAAACCTCACAGAAATCGCCGGCGATGGGTTATAAAAACATGATTAATACTACTATGTATTTACGACAGCCACTTGACCAGCTTCGGATCGGTATCAAACGTGCCGATCGCGGCTTCCAGTTCTTCCTGATTGGAAGCCATTGCCTGCTCGTTACCGGCATAATGAATCGCTTGACCGGTACCGCTGTCTTTCTCGTAGAACGTGTTTCCGGTGATCTCGACATCCGGATATG
>CAYZXC010000035.1:0-12358 GCA_964482275.1 uncultured Eubacteriales bacterium | reverse complement strand
TCTTCTTGGGTTCTAGGCCAGCTTCTCCTGATGCCAAATACTTTTTAGTCCATTCCTGTACTTGGCTATGATGAATACCTTGTTTTTCCCAACCGTACGCAGATGATCCCTTTAAAACCTCTTGTACAATTGCAAGTTTCTCTTCTTTACTTCGTATCGTGTACTTTCTCGGCATATTACCGCCTCCTATACCATAATAGCATAAAAATAATGGTAGGCACTTTCGTGTCTACCATTATTTTATCACTTCAGCATATGCATATGCGGTGGCGGTTTTTTACAATGAAGCGCACCGCAGGACGATCCCCGCGGTGCGCGTTTTTATGTGTTCAATTTCCGGATACCGACTCGACCGCTTCCGAGATGACACGGAACATTTCCTCGTCTTCGTCGGAGCCTTCGTCGTGATCCGATAAAATGACCAGAATGTACGGACGCGGTGCCTTGATGATCGCCATATCGTGATAGGCACCCTCCATCCAGCCGTACTTGCGCACGACCGGATACTTGGAGCGGATCATCGGATTGACGGTGCTCCGCATGTGGGTCTCCAGCGTCTTGCCGTATTGGTTATCGCCGGTTATGTAGGAGTAGATATCCTGCATGTAGGTGATCGCGTTCACGGCGTTGATATTACTGCTGCTGATATTCTTGATACCCGCGATATCCGTGATTCCGATCGCCTTCGCGTACTGCTTAAACCCCGTTGCCGGATATACCTGCCGCAACATCTTGAACGCGATATTGTCGCTTTTGCGGATGGCAAGCTTTATGAGCTCTTCCTGCGTGTACACCGTTCCGAATTCGGCGTCTTTGATGGTGCCTGTGCCTCCGACGTACATGTCTTCCGTGTAGGTCATCTCTGCCGAAAGGTCCAGCCCGTTTTGCTCTGCCATTCCCAATACATACCGGCAAAAGGGCGCTTTGATAACGCTCGCCGCCGGAAAGCTGTGTTCGCCGTTGAAGGTGTACCGGTATCCGGAGGTGATGTCGTAATATCCCACTGCCACCGTTCCCTCGTACGACGCGATCAGCGTGTCAAGTGACGCTACCTGTTCGTCCGTGAGCGCAAAGCCGTCCGGCGCGTTTGGTTGTGTCGTTACCACACTCAACGACCCGCTCACGGCGGTAATCGCGGTGGTCGTGGTGGTGGCTTCGGTGGTGGTCGTTGCCGCTGTTGTCGTCGTGGATATCGTTGTGGTGGTATCGGACGGCGGCGAAACGGCCGTGTTATCGCCGCACCCCGTCAGCAGCAGGCACAGCGCTGCCGCCCAAAAAAGCAATCGTTTCATAGCTATCCTCAATCGTCCGGCGTTTCGGCCAGAGCCTTGTCGATCAGTTGCTGTCGTTTTTCGACGGCAAGTGGCGCGTCACTCTCAAAATATGCTAAGTATTCCACGTTGCCGTTGGTGCCGTGAATGGGGGATACCGTCAGGTTCTTAACATACAACCCGTTTTCCGCAGCTGCGTCAAACAGGCGGTGCAGCAGCGGCGGCAGGTCAGCGGGATCCTTCAAAACCCCGTTTTTGCCAAGCTGGCGGCGCTCTGCTTCAAATTGAGGCTTGATAAGTGTGATGACAACACCGTCGGGGATCAGCACTCGTCGCATGGCCGGGAAGATCTTGGTCAGCGAGATGAACGATACGTCCGCGGTGACGAGATCGCATACCGTACCGAGCTGTTCTGCCGTCAGGTTGCGTGCGTTGGTGCGCTCCAGCACCGTCACGCGGTCATCGTTGCGCAGTTCCCAGGCGAGGATACCGTACGCCACGTCCACCGAATAGACATGTTTCGCGCCGTTTTGCAGCAGGCAATCCGTAAACCCGCCGTTACTTGCTCCGATATCGCACGCGACCTTTCCTGCGGTTTCTGGCGCGAACACCTGTAGGGCCTTGGCAAGCTTATATCCCGAACGGCTGGCGTACTTTTTCGGCTTTTCGATGAGTGTCACCACCGTATTCGCCGGCACCGTCATACCGGGCTTGTCTGCCGGTACGTGACCGATCCAGATACGTCCTGCCATGATAAGACCTGTCGCCTCCTCCGGCGACAAGCCCAACTGCTCTCGTACTAACGTGTCCAATCGCACGCTTGCCATGGCGATCCACCTCCACGGGACATGTCATTCTCACTTATTTTACCTAAACTGTTGCACCGTGTCAATAAAAAAAGGGTGGACATTTGCGGCAAAAACAGGTAAAATATAAAATGATATAGTATTGAAAGGAGTTGATGATACATGGAGCACTGGGATCTGTTCGACCGTAACGGCGTGCCGCTCGGTCGTATGATCCGGCGTGGTGACCGTCTGCGTGCGGGCGAATATCACAAAGTGGTACATATTTGGATCGTCAACTCTGTTGATCGCGTGCTTATCCAGCGTCGATCAAAGCACCGTAAGCTTATGCCGAATGTGTGGGCGGTTACCAGCGGCTCGGTCGTCGCCGGAGAGGAAAGCCTGGCCGCTGCCCGCCGTGAGCTGAGTGAGGAGCTGGGGATTTGCCTGCCGGAAACCGAATTTGAGTCGCTCGGCAGGTTGGTGCGCCGCAACTCGCTTTGTGATGTGTGGCTGGTGCGTCGGGATGTGGCGGTACCGGATATGCGCCTGCAGCGCGAGGAGGTCTCACAGGCGCGCTGGGTCACGGTCGATCAGCTGATCGAGATGCTGCGCCGCCGTCAGTTCCATCACTATGGTGCGGGGTATTTCCGCTTTGTGTTTGACGCGATTGCCAAAAATATCGGTCGCGATCTCGCGAGGGGGGAGGACTTCAAGTGCTTACCAAAGCGTTGATCGGTCGCTTCGTTCGCGAGCATGAAAACACCGCTGTGCCTGCTGTCCGTACTGCCTACGGTAAGCTTGCCGGTGCTGCCGGCCTTGTGGCGAACGTTCTGCTGTTTTTATTCAAGCTGCTTGCCGGACTTCTATCCGGCAGTGTTGCTATTATTGCCGACGCGTTCAACAACCTCTCGGACGCCGGTTCGTCGGTCGTGACGCTGGTGGGGTTCCGTTTGGCCGGTTCTCCGCCGGACGAGGAGCATCCTTTCGGTCACGGCAGGGTGGAATACCTGTCGGCGCTCACTGTTGCGGCGCTTATCATGCTTGCGGGCATTGAGCTCGCCGGTAGTGCCATCGGCAAGATCCTTGAGCCGGCTCCGTCCTCGTTTTCGTGGATGACCGCGGTTATTTTAGCGGCATCTATTCTTGTGAAGCTGTGGATGGCGCGGTTCAATCGGCATATCGGTGACCGTATCCGTTCAGATACCCTGATCGCCGCCGCAACCGACAGCCGTAACGACGTGATCTGCACCGCGGTGGTGCTTGCCTCCTCGGTGTTCACCCACTTTACCGACATCCAGATCGATGGCTATGTCGGTGCCGCGGTTTCGCTGTTCGTCATCTGGTCCGGTTTCTCGGTGCTGAAGGAGACGCTGTCGCCGCTGCTCGGTGAGGCACCGGATCCGGAACTCGTGGAGCAGATCCGCCGTATCGTGTTGGAAAACGAGGGGATCGTCGGCATTCACGATCTGATCGTGCATAACTACGGCCCCGGTCGCTGTATCGTGTCGTTGCACGCCGAGGTGCCCGCGCACGGCGACATCCTGCACAGCCACGAGCTGATCGACGCAGTGGAGCGTCGCCTGGTGCGAGAGCTTAACGTCACAGCCTGTATTCATATGGATCCGGTGGACACGCAGGATGCGCAGGTGCGCGAGTTGCGCGTGCTGACTGAAACGATCCTGGGGGATATTGATCCCGCTTTGAGTCTGCACGATTTTCGTTTGGTGCGCGGCGAACAGCGCATCAACGTGATTTTCGACGTGGTCGTGCCGTTCGGATATGAAAAGGCCGATCTGCAGGCAGAGATCGAGCGTCGCCTGCAGAGTGTGGATAAACGGTTGTTTGTCGTATTGACAGTGGAGCATAGCTTTATATGAAAACGTATTTTGTGATCTATAACGGGTTTTGGAACGCGACGCCGCCCGATCCGGTTCGTCGGTTGCATGCCGCACTTCTGCGGGAGGGCGTGACAGCCCGCGTGCTTAAAAATACCGAATGCACCGTTACCCTCGCCCCCTCGGTGTCGGTGGAGCCGGTGACGGCGGGCGATGTCGTGCTGTTCTGGGATAAGGATACGCGGCTGGCACGCGCATTGGAGGCCGTCGGTGCTCAGGTGTACAATTCCGCCGCGTCGGTGGCGTTGTGTGACGACAAAAGTGAGACGCATCGCGTGCTTGCGGCACAGGGGATCCCCATGCCGAAAACGTTGCTTGCGCCGATGACCTATGTGGAGGTTGCTGAACCGATCGAGCCGTTCTTGCGTGCCGCTGAGCAGCAGCTTGGGTTTCCTATGGTGGTCAAGGAGTGCTTCGGCTCACTTGGTGAGCAGGTGTATCTTGCCGAAACGTCGGAGCAGCTGCGTCAGCTTGCATACGGCATGCGGCATCGCCCGTTTTTGCTGCAGGAATTTATCCGTGATGCAGCGGGGGAGGATAAGCGTCTGTATGTCGTCGGTGACCGTGTCGTTGCGGCGATGAAGCGCATCAATCGCGCGGATTTTCGCGCGAATATCGCACACGGCGGCGAGGCGCTGCCGTACACCCCCACGCCTCAAGAAGAAGCACTCGCTCTTCGCTGCTGCCGCGTTTTGGGCCTGCGGTTCGGCGGCGTGGACCTGTTGCAGGGGGGACTGGTTTGTGAAGTCAATTCCAACGCTCAGATGGCGGGCATCACCGCCTGCACGGGTGTGGATGTTGCAGGAGCCATTGTGAGGGAAGTCCTGCAGTTGGAGGAAAGGAGAGCCTGATCGTGGAAGAATTAAAGGATGTGTTTGCCGGTAATCTGATCCGTCTGCGTACCAGCGCGGGTATGACGCAGGCACAGCTTGCCGAAGCCTTAAATTACTCGGATAAGTCCGTTTCCAAGTGGGAACGCGCGGACGGTATGCCGGATCTTGCCGTTGCCAAGGCGATCGCTGATCTTTTCGGCGTGACGGTGGATTGGTTGCTCACCTCCCACGATGCTTGGAACGGAAAAACCGCTAAAATTCGGTACAGCCCGTCCATGATTATTGGTGTGTGTCTGGTCGGCATCTGGACACTGGCGGTATTACTGTTTTTGATCCTGCACTGGACACTGGACATAATGGCGTGGGTCGTGTTTTTAGCCGCTGTGCCGGTATCGCTGGTTACCCTGTTGGTACTCAACAGTGTCTGGCGTAAAGAACGCTATCATCCGTTGACCGTATCCTTACTGGTCACCTCATTGTTTGTTCTGGTATATTTCATTCTGCATCCCTATGTTGAAGATCTGTGGTCGCTGATCTTCCTGTGGGTTCCCGCTCAGCTGGTGGTATTGCTCAGCTTCCGTATCCGCAAGAAAAAATCGTGATTATCGTAAAAACAGCCTTCCCTTGTACAGGGAGGGCTGTTTTTTATCCGCTTTTCATTGCGGTGTATCGCAGAATACCGATCAACTGCTCACACGCCCCGATCACACGGTAAGCGCCCTCGCAGATGCGTCGCACGGTGGCATCGGCAAAGTGGGTGTGTACGGTCGTGTGGCAGGTGCGCTGCGCCTCGCGCAGCACACGCAGTCGCTGTGCTGCCGTGTCCGAGTTGGGAAACGCCTCGGTAATTTGTCCCGCCGCCGCACAGCAGGCGGCGGCCGCTCGGATTACCGTCTCGCACACGGAGGGCAGTCGTCGGCCGCAGTGGTAGAGCAGCATTGCTGTATCCTCCGCCTCGCACCATACGCGCTCGGCGGCCTTATGCATCAGCCACAGATCCTCCCGGTCAATCGGTGTGATGAAGGCGCGGCTGAGTAAGGCATACACCGTATCTCCTGCGATATCCGCTGCCGTACGACGCGCTTGTACCGCGATCGGTTCGATCCTGCTGCCGTCGATCATGCCGACCAGTATGGCGGCTGCCTCGGCGGTGCATAACCGACACCGCGCGTAAACGTCCTCTGCGATCGCCATTTCATCGCCTCCCTCGTCATGTATATGGTCGTCCTGTCTCGCTTATGTCAAATTTCTCGGACGAGCATACAATGATTAAGAGATCGAATTACGGACAAACTATTTCCGGAAGATAAAAAGGAGGGAACACGCGATGATGAACATTCGCCGCGGGGATATCTACTATGCCGATCTCAGCCCGGTGGTCGGTTCGGAGCAGGGCGGGACACGCCCCGTACTCATTGTTCAGAACGATGTGGGCAATCGCCACAGTCCCACCGTGATTGCCGCTGCTATCACCAGCCAAAAGGATAAGGCGCGCCTGCCTACACACATTCAGGTCAACACAGAGGGGAGCGGGCTGACCCGCGATTCCGTTGTTCTGCTTGAGCAGATTCGCACGATCGATAAAAAACGACTCCGCGAACATATGGGGCGTTTGGACGACAACTCAATGACCCGTATTGACCATGCCTTGCAGATCAGCTTTGGTTTGATGTAGCGTTGTGCAAGCCGAAAGGCACCTTGATTTTTATCAAGGTGCCTTTTTTTCGACTGCGTTCACCGTTCCGCTTCTGCTATACTGAAGACTTGAGAAAAAACGAGGGCTTGTTTTTGGGAAAAATGCACAATAAAGAAGAAAAACAAATCTGCATATTTTCAGAAAACGACCAAAAACCCCTTGATTTTTGAAATTCACTTTGATATGATAGACATGGAAAGCTATAAGACTTGAAAGGGGTCTTGTTATGTTTCGCAAGCAAGAATGTGTGGCTATGCTGCTCGCAGGTGGACAGGGCAGCCGTTTGTACGCGCTGACCACCACCGTGGCAAAGCCGGCCGTACCCTATGGCGGCAAATACCGCATCATTGATTTCCCGCTGTCTAACTGTGTCAACTCCGGCATCGAAACGGTCGGCGTGTTGACGCAGTACCAGCCGTTGGAGCTCAGTGACTATATCGGTTCCGGCCAGCCGTGGGATCTTGACCGCATGGAGGCCGGCGTTCACGTGCTGCCGCCGTATCAACGCAACAAGGGCGCGGATTGGTATAAAGGCACCGCCAACGCCATCTATCAGAATATGGTATTCATTGAACGGTACGACCCTGAATACGTGCTGGTGCTGTCGGGTGACCATATTTACAAGATGGATTACGCCAAAATGATCGCGGAGCATAAGAAGAACAACGCCGATTGTACCATCGCCGTGATTGAGGTCGAGTGGGAGGAGGCGAGTCGCTTCGGCATTCTCAATACGCGTCCGGACAACGCAGTGTATGAGTTTGAGGAGAAGCCGAAGGCTCCCAAGAGCAACTTAGCGTCAATGGGTATTTATGTGTTTAACTGGAAAAAGCTCAAGGCGTATCTGGAAGCGGACGAGAACGATCCGAACTCGCAAAACGATTTTGGAAAGAACGTCTTACCTGCTATGCTGAACGCGGGTGAGCGGATGTACGCTTACCGCTTTGAGGGCTACTGGAAGGACGTCGGTACCATTGACAGTCTGTGGGAAGCCAACATGGATCTGCTCAATCCCATGGTGCCGCTGGATCTGTCGGATGACAGCTGGCGCATCTATTCCCGCACGCCCGGTTTGCCGCCGCATTACATCAGCAGTACCGCCAAGGTACAGAACAGTATGATCACCGAGGGCGGCAACATCCACGGTAACGTCGATTTCAGCGTGCTGTTCGCCGGTGTGACCGTCGAGGAAGGTGCTCAGATCCGCGATTCCATTATCATGCCGGGCGTTACCGTGAAAAAGGACGCGGTGGTACAGTATGCCATTGTCGCCGAGAATGCGGTTATTGAAGAAAACGCCACGGTCGGTATGCGACCGGAGGATATGAAAGAGCTTGACGAGTGGGGCGTCGCTGTGATCGCATCGGGCGTTACGGTCGGTGCAGGCGCGGTCGTTCCCGCCAAAGCCATGATCGACCATGATGTCGCAAAGGAGGAAAAGTGAGATGAACCGGAATACCGTACTCGGCTTACTGTTTCCCAATATGCACGATGACGCGCTTCCTGAATTCACACAGAACCGTGCGATGGGCTCCGTTCCGTTCGGCGGCAGATACCGTTTAGTGGATTTCACGTTGTCGAACCTTGTCAACGCGGGCGTATCCAAGGTCGGTGTCGTTACCAAAAGCAACTATCAATCCATGATGGATCACTTAGGCTCCGGTAAGGCGTGGGATCTGTCCCGCAAAGCGCAGGGCCTGTATTTTCTGCCCCCGTTCGGCGCATCGGAGGATCAATACGACGGCAGGATCGCCCCGCTTGCGGGCGTGCGCCGTTTTCTCGAAAACTCCCGCCACGACTATGTGATCCTCTCGGATTGCCATATCGTCGGCAACATTGATTACCGTCGGTTGGTGGATTTCCACATGGAGAGCGGAGCGGATATCACGGTCGCCTGCCTGCGCGGCACGGCACCGGAGAACGTTGCGTCACCCATTATCACGGTGAACGATAAGGGCCGTATCACCGATATGATCATTACCCGCCGTGCGCTCGGCGAAGCACTTTACGGTATCGGGTTGTATGTCGTATCCCGCGCATTGCTTATGCAGTTGGTTGACAATGCGGTCAGCCGCAACCAGTACAGCTTTGAGTGGGATGTCCTGCAACGCCACATCGCGGATCGTCACCTGTATGCGTATGAGATCCCCGAATTTGCCATGACGATCTCGTCGCTGGCAGGGTATTTCAATGCGAATATGGCGCTTTTGGATCCCGCTGTCCGTGCGAAGCTGTTTGTCGCCAACCGCCCGATCTATACCAAGGTGCGTGACTGTGCGCCGGCGTTGTACGGCCTGCACGCGCGGGTGTCGGATTCGCTGATCGCCGACGGCTGCAAGATCGACGGTACGGTGCGCGATTCCATTCTGTTCCGCGACGTCAACGTTGACCGTGATGCGGTGGTCGATCACTGTATTCTGATGCAGGGCAGTGTGATCGGTGCAGGGAGTACGTTGGAATATATCATTACCGACAAGAACGTGTGTATCCGGGATCGCCGCGCGCTGAAAGGCTGTGCGGAATATCCCGTTTCCGTGAAGAAAGGCACGATGGTGTAACGCTTATGAAAGTTTTATTTGCTACCGGTGAAGCGCGTCCCTTTGCCGCTTCGGGCGGACTGGCGGACGTTTCCGGCTCTCTGCCGCGTGCGTTGCGTGCGCGGCTCGTTGGCTGCCGTGTGGTCATGCCGCTGTATGGGTGTATTCCGGCGGAGCTTCGTGCGGGGATGACCTTCCTTACCAGCTTCTCGGTCCCCGTGTCGTGGCGCCGTCAGTATTGCGGCGTGTTTGAGACTAAGGTAGACGGTGTGATCTACTATCTGCTGGATAATCAGTATTATTTCAAGCGCGAGGGCCTTTACGGCCACTATGACGATGCGGAGCGCTTTGCCTTTTTCTCCCGCGCCGTGCTGGAAATGCTGAAATACATCGACTTTAAACCCGACGTGATCCACGCGAACGATTGGCAGAGTGCACTGATACCGGTGTATCACACGCTGTTTTACGGCAAAGACGAGCCGTATTCCTCCATCCGTACCCTGTACACCATCCACAACATTCAGTATCAAGGCGTTTACGGGATGGAGATCCTGGGCGATGTGTTCGGTCTGCCGGACGAGGCGCGCGAGATCGTACAGCACGGCGACTGCATCAATTTGATGAAGGCCGGTATCGAGACCGCAAACCGCGTCAGCACCGTCAGCCCGACCTACGCCGAGGAGCTGTTGGATCCGTGGTTCTCGCACGGCATGGATCCCATTCTGCGCCTACGCAGCTGGAAGCTGTCCGGTATTCTCAACGGCATCGACACCGATCATTATGATCCCGCTACCGATCCCTTCTTGTACGCACCGTATTCGGCGGACGATCCGTCCGGCAAGGCGCTTAACAAGAAAGCCTTGCAGGAGCGGTTGGGACTGCCGGTGCGTGACGATGTACCGCTGATCGGCATGGTCAGCCGTCTGGCTTCACACAAGGGCTTTGATCTGGTGCAGCATGTGTTTGAGAAGCTGATGCAGGAGGATGTGCAGGTCGTGATCCTCGGATCGGGTGAGTGGGCGTATGAGACCTTCTTCCGCTCGATGTACGAGAAATACCCTGAGAAATTCTGCTTCTGCTCCGGCTTTGTTCCGGAACTGGCGCAGAAGATATACGCGGCATCCGATCTGTTCTTGATGCCGTCTAAAAGCGAACCGTGCGGCCTGTCGCAAATGGTCGCCTGCCGCTACGGTGCGGTGCCGATCGTGCGCGAGACCGGAGGACTCAAGGATTCTATACAGGATTGCGGTGACGGTTTCGGCAACGGCTTCACCTTCAAGACCTATAACGCCGACGACATGCTGTACGCGATCCGCCGCGGTATCGGTGCGTATCGCAATCAAGGAGATTGGCAGATCCTGACCGATCGCGCGATGCGCTGTGATTTCAGTTGGGGACGCTCGGCAAACGAGTATATCCGTCTGTATAAATCCCTCAAAAACAGTTGAAAACGGATGAAATTTGCGGTATACTGAGACACAGAGGTGAGGCATGAATGGAGCTTTATCGTTCTGTGGCGATCATTATTCCGTCGCTCAACCCCGATGATAAATTACTCAGTCTGCTCGCGGATCTGCGCGAGGCGGGCTTTGCACGTTTGCTCGTCGTCAATGACGGCAGCAGTGCGGACTACGACTGTTACTTCAACGAAGCACGGGACAGCTATGGCTGTACCGTGCTTCGCCACGCCGTGAATCAAGGTAAGGGCAGAGCGCTGAAAACGGCGTTCAATCACCTGCTGAACGAGGACGAGCCGTGTCTTGGCGCGGTCACGGTGGATTCGGATGGTCAGCACCGTGTCGCGGATACCGTTGCTGTGGCCAACGAGGTCGTCCGCCATCCCGATGCTCTGGTTATGGGATGCCGCGATTTTTCAAATAACAACCCGAACATTCCCGCACGCAGCCGTTTCGGCAATCGCACCACCAGCCGTGTGCTGCGGCTGTTGTGCGGCGTCACCCTGTCGGATACGCAGACCGGTCTGCGCGGGTTTTCACCTGAAGCCATGCGCCGTTTCTTGTCGACCAAGGGTGAGCGTTTCGAATACGAGATGAACATGATCCTGGATGCACACGAATCCGGTATCGCACTTCGGGAAGTGCCGATCGAAACGGTATACATAGAGGAAAACAAATCTTCACATTTTAATCCGCTCGTAGATTCCATTCGCATCTACTCGGTGTTTCTCAAATTTATTTTCACATCGTTTTCGTCGTTCGTCGTGGATATCATCGCCTATACGCTGTTGCTGACGGTACTCCACTTGCTTTTGCCGACGGTCGCTACCGAGCTCAAGATCATTATTGCCACCTATGCGGCGCGCGTCCTGTCGGGCCTGTTTAACTTTACCGTGAACAAAAGGACGGTGTTCAAAAGTCACGGTAAAACCGGAACGCGGTTACTGAAATATTGCCTGCTCAGTGTGGTACAGGCCTCCCTTTCAGCCTTTGCTACAAGCGGTCTGTTCGCTCTGCTGAACTGGAACGCAACGCTCCTCAAGCTCATTGTGGATTGCCTTCTGTTTTTGCTCAGCTTCCGTGTTCAACGCGGTTGGGTATTCAAATAAAAAAATAATGCGCGAGAAGCTCTCGCGCATTTTGCTTATTGTTCAACGGATTCTTCGGCATTTTTCAGCACGTTCATCAGTGACGATGCCAACAGGGGATAGGTCTTGGTCAGTGCGTCCGGCAGCATCGACGGTGCCTTCGGCTCCGAGAACGCCTCTCTGGCAATCTTGCGGATATGTGCCGCGCCGATTCCCATTTCACCGTTCACGATCGGTTGCCAGTAAGAGTCGGGCAGCGTGAATAGGGCACTTGGGTTTTTGGCGTTTGCCGCGTACAAACTGCGGAATACCGTGTATATCGCAAGATTTAAGTATGCGGAGACCTCGGCGGTCAGCTCCTTGTGCTTACACCGTTTAAGAATGTCGAACAAGACGCTGATCGCATTGAGCGCCAGCTTCTTGTTGAGCACCGGCAGCATACTGTCCACCGTGCGGCCGTCTTTGGCATCCGATTCGCCGTCCGGCAGGTCGTCCACCGTCAGCATTGCACCGGACTTGTCCGGTGTACGGCCGAGCAGATAGTCACACGATACATTATAATAATCCGCGGCACGCACGACAAATTCCAATCGGCATTCCCGAATGCCTTTTTCATAGTGCGAAAGTAAAGCCTGTGATATTTCCAAAGCGGCTGCCGCTTGTTTTTGACTGATACCGCGTTCCTTTCGCAACAGCGTCAGGGTACGCGCAAACCCGGTAGACATTGCCGACACACTCCTTAGTGTGACAGGATTCGAACCCTGTCATAGTTTCGCACGCCGCCTTTATCCGT
>CAYZXC010000034.1:0-12661 GCA_964482275.1 uncultured Eubacteriales bacterium | reverse complement strand
TCGGCGCCCTCCAGAGACAGATCCGCCGGCCAGCCGAGCTCGTCACGTTCCTCCAGCACGGCGGCGTGGGAGGAACCGGAATCGAACCACACGTCCATGATGTCGCTTTCCTTGCGGAAATGCTTGCCGCCGCAATGCGGACAGGTGGCACCCGCAGGCAGGATCTCGTCCGCCTCGTGCGTGTACCAGCCGTCCGAGCCCTCCTTGCGGAACAGCTCGGACACCGCCTTGATAAAGTCCGCGTCAATGATCGGCTTTGAGCAATCCTCGCAGTAAAAGATCGGGATCGGCACGCCCCACAGACGCTGACGGGAAATACACCAGTCGGCGCGCTCGCGCACCATCGAGGTGATACGGTCCTCACCCCACGACGGCATCCAGCGCACGTCCTCAATGGCTTTGACAGCCTCGTCCTTGAAGCTCTCCACCGAGCAGAACCACTGATCGGTCGCACGGAACAGCACCGGCTTCTTGCAGCGCCAGCAGTGCGGATACTGGTGGACGATCTTCTTCATGGCGAGCAGCGAGCCGGTCTTGTCCATATGGATCGCGATGGCCTTGTTCGCCTCGTCGGTGGTCATACCGGCACAGACGGGGCCCGCCTCGTCTGTCATACGGCCCTCGCTGTCCACCGGCACGCACATGCCGATCTGCTTGTAATTCTTGCAGATGTTAAAGTCGTCAACGCCGTGACCGGGCGCGGTATGCACGCAACCGGTACCGCTTTCCAGCGTCACGTGATCGCCCACGATGACCAGCGACTCGCGGTCTAAGAACGGATGCTGAGCGGTCATCAGCTCCAGCTCGGCACCGGTAAAGGAGGCCAGCACCTCGTACTCGCTGATGTTGGCGGCTTTCATCGTCTCCTCAACGAGGCCCTCCGCGAGGATATAGTTCTCCTCGCCGCACTTCACCACCTGATAGGTGAAGGTCGGGCCGAGGCAGATCGCGAGGTTTGCGGGCAGCGTCCAGGTGGTGGTGGTCCAAATGACGAAATAGGTCTTGGACACGTCCACACCGGCGGCGGCCAGCACGCCGCGATCGTCCTTGACGGCAAATTTCACGTACACGGAATAGCACGGATCCTCACCGTACTCGATCTCGGCCTCCGCCAGCGCGGTCTGGCATTCGGGGCACCAGTACACCGGCTTTAAGCCCTTGTAGATATACCCCTTGGTCGCCATCTCGCCGAATATCTCGATCTGGCGCGCCTCGAATTCCGGCTTGAGCGTCAGATACGGATTTTCCCAATCACCGAGCACGCCCAAGCGCTTAAACTGCTCCGTCTGATCGTGCACGTAGCCGAGCGCGAAATCGCGGCAGATGCCGCGCAGCTCGACCGGCGGCATCGACAGTGCGTTTTCCACGCCCGCCTTGGCGCGCGCCTTGAGCTCGATCGGCAGGCCGTGCGTATCGTATCCCGGCACGTACGGCGCCTGATAGCCCGCCATATTGTAATAGCGGACGATCATATCCTTAATGATCTTGTTCAGCGCGGTGCCGATGTGGATATCGCCGTTGGCATACGGAGGGCCGTCGTGCAGAATATACCGCGGCTTCCCCTCGTTCTTCTCCATGATCTTTCCGTAAAGATCATCCTTTTCCCATTGCTCCAGCATGACCGGCTCGCGCTGCGGCAATCCGGCACGCATGGGGAATTCGGTCTGCGGCAAATTCAGTGTTTGGTTATAATCCTGCTGTTGCATGTGGTCTATCTCCTTTTGAGAACTCATTTTTTCTTCCGGAAAAACCCGCGGGACGACTTATCGTCATCGTCGTCGGTCTCTTCCTCGTCATCATCCTCACGGATGTCGTAATCGTTTCCGAATTTCAGATCGGCAAAACGGGACAGGGGCTTCATTTCCTCGTCCGGATCTGCTTGCAGGGGTTCTTCGGTCACGGGCGCGACCACGATCATATCGCTGTCGTCCTCCTGCGGCTGGGCGGCGACGGGCTGCTCAACGGCGGGCTCCTTCGTCGGGACGGGCTGCTCGGCGGATTCCTCCGGCAGCACCTTGATGAGCGATAAATGCTCCTTGTACGCCCCCAGCAGCTTCTCCTTGAACTCCGCCGCCTCACGCTTGACGCGGGCAAGCTCGTTCTTTTCACTTTCAATGTCGGCGAGGAGCTGTGCCCGTGCCGCGTCCGCCTCCTGCCGTGCCGTCTCCAGCATTGCCTTGGCCTTAGCTTCCGCTTCGCGGATGATGGCGTCACCGGTACGCTGCGCGCTCAGCAACGCCGCACGGATACTGTCCTCGTCGTTGCGGTACTCCGCCAGCTTGTCCGCGAGCACCTTCATTTTCTGATTGATCGCGCTGTTTTCCTGTGCGAGATGTTCCATTGCCTCGACGCATTCGTCGATAAAATCGTCCACCTCTTCCGAGCGATACCCGCGACCGCGGGTAAACTCGACGTTACGGATCTCGTCCAGAGTCATCATCCTGTGTTCCTCGCTTTCGTTATATATACTTGTGTAATTTCACGATCAAGCGTCCCTTTTTGGTGAGCGGGCCGAGTGCGGCGATCAAAAACCGCCCTTCCCCGCGCACCGACAGGACGTCTCCCTCTTTGACCGTATGCGCCACCGCGTCACACGGCATGTGATTACAGGCTACCGTGCCGGACACGATGCGTGCGGCCGCTTCCTCACGGGAGATGCGCAGTGCGGCTTTGACAACCGCGTCCAGCCGCGGCGACGCGACCGTATCCCGAATCTCCCGAAATTCACGGTGCACCGTCACCTCGTCGGTAAAGGGAAACACCGCGCGCACGCCCTCCGAGCCGACCTTATCGACCGATTCGGCCAAAAACGGAGCGAGCTCCTCGTCCGCGAACACCACCGTTAAGCCTTTGCCGCAGACGATGTCGCCGAGCTTATCCCGCCGGATCCCCGTGCCGAGAAGCGCACCGAGAAAATCGCGGTGCGAAAGGGACGCCGCCGACCGATACCGAAACCCGATCGCTTTCAGCGGAAACAGATCGTGGTCCGGCGGCAGAAACGACGGAAACACGCCTAAGATGGTGCGTTCCGCCCCCTCGTATCCGCCGTAAAACCGAAACGAGGATGTTCCCTTTTCATGCAAGACGGCTCGTGCCACCGCCTGCCGGTGTTCATCTAAGAAGCCGACAAATCGGGGACACGAGCGCATTTCACACAATTCACAGGCATCGTCGATGCGGGCGCGTAACAGCGCGTCCTCCTCTGACAGATCAGAAATAAAGCCCATTATTCTCCAGCTCGTCTAACAGGTCACCCATAAAGCCGACGTTGTACGGCGTAATAATGTAGGTGCAGTTAGCGACCTTCTTGATCTGACCGTTGTTGGCATACGCCACGCCGCTCAGGAAATCGAGAATGCGGCGAGCCACGTCCTTGTTGGAGGATTCCAGATTCAAAACGACCGTGCGCTTGGCGTTCAGGTGATCCGCCACGGCACTGGCATCGTCAAAGCGTTCGGGCTTGACCAGCACGACCTGCAGCTGTGCGGTCGCGTGGATGTTGACTACCTTGTTGTTTTTACGCGGAGCTTCCTCAATGTCTTGTTCGGGGGAACGGGAAACGAACTCCTCGTTCTCCATTCCGATGGTCTCCTCATTCTGATCGCCGAACAATCCTTCCAGCTTGTCCAAAAATCCCATTTTCAGTTCCTCCTGCTCATTTATACTGTCTTTCGCCGAAGATCGCTGAGCCGACGCGGACCAACGTGGATCCCTCCAGCACAGCTTCCGCAAAATCAGAAGACATACCCATGGACAACAATTCCATACTACCATTATCCACGTTTTTACCCTGAATGTCAATAAACAGTTTATGCATTTTATAAAAAATCGCGCGTTTTTCGGATTCGGTATGCAAAATCGGCGGAATCGTCATGAGTCCGCGCACGCGAATACCGTCGAATCGTCCGATCCCGTCCAACAATTCGGGTAACGCTTCGGGGCTGACACCGCTTTTGGAGTCCTCCCCGCCGATGTTCACCTCGACGAGCACGTCCATCACGCCGCGCGCGGTGGTTTTGGCCGCGTCCGAGATCGCTTTTGCGAGATGCACGCTGTCCACCGACTGGATCATGTCCACCTCGCCGACGATGCGTTTGACCTTGTTGGTTTGCAGATGCCCGATCAGATGCCGCTCGACGCCGTCAAGATGCAGCGCCTCGCGCTTGCCGAGATATTCCTGCACGCGGTTTTCCCCGATACAGGTAACGCCCGCGTCCAGCACCGTGTTGATCAGCTCCGGCGCCACCGTTTTGGTGACCGCCATCAGCGTGACCTCGTCGCGCCGACGGCCGGCGGCCGCACACGCGGCACATAAGGCTTCCTCCACGCGCTGTAAATTGTCCAGCACGCGCCGCTCGTCAGCGGACAAGCTTGCCGTCATAGAGACCCTCTCCTTCTGTTACGATGCGATCGTACAGCTGGACGTACGTCTTGTCGTCCTTGATCGCGCAGACCGAGACCCGCTCGGTCTCGTTATGATACAGCACCTGGATCCGACGGAATCGCAGAATGTTGCCGTCCTGAATGTACACGCCGGCCTCCTGCTGTTCATTAAAGTGGATGGCCTCGTCCGGCACCACGATGCCCTCGTACTGCGTCAGACGGATCTCGATCTGCTCACGGCGCACCGTGGACAGCGCCCCCGACATCTGCGTACACTGCAGAACGACCGCCACCCGATCGTCCGCCGCCTTGTTGAGCGACACCACCGTCATGTTCAGCGGGGCGCTCTGCACGAACGGCATGCACACCTCAAGCTGCAAGCCCTTTTTGAGCGTGACCACGTCCTCCAGCGGCAGCACGCAGGCTAAATACCATTCGTAGTCGCCCACGATCTTGCCGACGAAATTCGTTTCGTCCACCGTCGGCTGCAGGGTCAACACCCGTTCAATATCGCTCACCGTCAGCGATTCCACGCCGTCGGTCGTGAGCAGCGTTTCAAAGCCGTCCGCCGATCCGACGAAATAGCCGGCCACAGGCGAAGCGACCGTGGCGGTCGCAGACTCAAACGACGCGGCAAGCGCGGCGCGCTGAGCTTTAAGCTCCGACAACCGCGCGTCAAAGTTTTCTTCCTTGCCGATGGTCAGCTGCTTTTTGTTCAGCAGCGTCAGCAGCTTGGAATGCAGCTCGTTGATCTCGCCGTACGACGCCATCTGCGCCGAGCGGGAGATCGCAAGCCACGTTTCGTTGATCTGCTGATTGATACTGTTTAAGCTCGCCCGATTGCTGGAGCCCTGCGCGTTGATGGAGGTCAGCGACGCGATCTCCGCATCGAGCAGATCCAGCTCCTGCTGTGCCAGTGCGTCCTCCATACTCGGATACACGTGGGCGATATTCCCGTTCTTGGAAACGCGGTTTCCGTCCTGAACGGTGTAAAAGACGTACCCGTCCGTCTGCTGACGGATCACCGATTCGCTGCGATACACCACGCCGGTGGTCTTGACCGTGTCGTACGCGATCTCCTTATCGGCCGTGATGGTTTCGAGCGACGCCGAGAAGATCAGATACCCCTGCACGCCCACGTAAATAATGAGCAGCAGCGACAGCAGCGCGATCAGAATACGCTTTGCCGTTTGGTTCATATCCTCACTTCTCCTTTCGTAATCGCAAACCGCCCCTACGTTTTGCTATCTGACATCTGACATTGCTTTGCCACAGGCGGAGGGATCCTCCGATCCCCCGTCCAAAAACGCTCGAACATACGCCGCCGCCTGCCCCACGGGGTCATCGCCGTCCATATATACGCTCGTCATCCAATCCTGATGCCGGAACCAGGAAAGCTGCCGTTTCGCATACCGTCTGGTCCCCTGCCGTATCGCATCCGCCGCCTCCTCTAAGGCGACGGCGCCCGTCAGATACGGCTCCAGCTCCTTATACCCGATCGCCTGCCGCACCGTGTCGGTGTTGGGCTGTTCTCGAAGCCAACGCGCTTCCTCCTCCAGCCCGTTTTGAAGCATCGCGGTCACGCGGCGGTTGATGCGGTCGTACAGCCGCTCGCGGTCACGGAATTCCAGCCGCAACCCGCACAGCGCATACGGCGACTCTATTCGGCGCGAAGCCTCGTTTTGCTGCGTAATGGTGCGCCCCGTCGTTTCCACGATCTCAAGTGCGCGGATAATACGGCCGTGATCGTTCGGATGCAGTCGCGCCGCGGTCACAGGGTCAAGCGCGGCAAGCTCGCCGAGCAGCACCTCGCCGCCCTCGCGCTCGATACGCTGACGCAGCCGCTCGCGCACCTCGCGATCCTCCGGCTGCTGCTCGTACGAGAGATTCTCCGCCACCGCCTGAATATACAAGCCGGTACCGCCGCATAAGATCGGCAGCTTCCCGCGACCGTGTACGTCCTTGATCACGCGGTGCGCCTGCTCGGCGTACTTTGCCACGCTGTACGAGGCATCCGGCGGCAAGAATCCCATCAGATGATGTATGATCCCGCCCTGCTCCTCCTCGGTCGGCCGCGCCGTACCGATACGCAGAGTGTCGTACACCTGCATCGAATCGGCCGAGATCACCTCGCCGCCGAAACGGCGGCACAGCTCGACTGCAAGCGCGGTCTTGCCCGACGCCGTCGGTCCCGCGATCACCACAAGCGGGATGCGAATTTCTGCTTTGTTGGTCATACGATCCGTCCAAACTGTTTTTCGATTTCTCTGGCGGTCAGCTCAAAGCACACCGGCCGTCCGTGCGGGCAGGTGCGGATATCGTCGTTGTACAGCACCCGCTCGGCAAGCCTTGTCAGCTCCTGCGGCGTACTGCCGTCCCCCGCCTTCACCGCGGCGCGGCACGCGACCGAATGGTAGATCCAGTCCAGCCGCTCGGTCGTGATCTCGCGTTTACCGGAAAGAAGCCCGCCCGCGATCTCGCGTAAGCTCTCGGCAACGTTGCCGTCCGCCAGCATCATCGGCACCGCACGCACCAACAGCGTGTTACCACCGAATTCCTCCACTTCAAAGCCCGCCTGTTTTAACTGCTCGGCGGCTTCGGTCAGCGCGCCGTATTCCTCGCGGCCGAGCGACACCGACAACGGCGTGAGCAGCAGCTGCGCGTTGCTGTCGGCAGTTTCCTTCAGTTCGTTGTATAAGATCCGCTCGTGTGCGGCGTGCTTGTCGATAACGTACACCGAGCCGCGCCACTCCGCGAAGATATACGTATGCAGCGCTTCGCCCAGCAGACGGATCGGTTCGGGTCTTTCTTCGGCGATGGTCTGCTGTACCACCGGTTCGGGTTCGGGCAACGGTTGAGACACGGGCGTTGCCGTCGGCGTCGGCGCGGGAGCGGGCGCTCTTTCGACCGGCTCCTTGAACAAAATATCCATCACCGAGGACGAATCCCGCACCACGTTCGGCCGCCCCGGCGTGACCGGCTTCGGCCGCGCGACCGGCGGCATCGGCGTCGGTGTATGCGGTATCTCGGACACCCGCCGCGCGATCTCTCTGGCGGGAGTGGGTGTGGTATACGGCGGCTTCGGCGGCTGTACCACCGGCGTCGGCAGCGTCGCCGAGCGCGGTGCACCGTCGCCCTCCAATGCCGAGCGCACGGCGTGATACACCGCGTCGAACACCGGCTTTTCGTTGACGAACCGCACCTCGATCTTAGCAGGATGCACGTTCGCATCCACCGTTTCGGGCGGCAGCTCCACGCACAGCACGCACGTGGGGAATTTTCCTACCATGATCGAGCCTTTATACGCCTGCTCGATCGCCGCCATCGCGGTACGCGTTTTCACGTACCGTCCGTTAATAAAGAAATGCTGCATCGTCCGATTGGCTCTCGCGCCCTCCGGACGGCAGACATAGCCGTGCACGCGCACGCCGCCCAGCGTATAGTCCACCGCGGTCAGCGTTTTGGCAAAATCGCGGCCGAGCACCGCACTGATGCAGGAATATAAATCTCCGTTTCCGGGGGTCAACAGCTCGTCGCGCCCCTCGCGGATAAACCGAAACGAGATCTCAGGGTGCGACAATGCCAGGCGATCCACCACACCGGCGACGGCGTTTGCCTCCCCCACGTCCTTTTTGAGGAATTTCATCCGCGCAGGGACGTTGTAAAACAGATCCCGCACGCAGATGGTCGAACCGCGGGGACACCCGACGTCGGTCAGCTCGATCTCCTCGCCGCCCTCGATGACGTACCGCGTTCCCGCCAGCTCGTCCTCGGTACGGGTGGTCAGCTCCACCTTCGCCACCGCCGCGACCGACGCGAGCGCCTCGCCGCGAAAACCGAGCGTCGCAATGGTGCTCAGATCGTTTTCCGTGCGGATCTTGCTGGTCGCGTGCCGCAGAAAGGCGGTCGGCACGTCCTCTCTGGCAAACCCGCAACCGTTGTCGGTGATCCCGATATACGAGATCCCGCCGTTTGTAATTTCAACGGTAACGGTGGTGGCACCGGCATCAATGGCGTTCTCCACCAGCTCCTTCACGACCGAAGCGGGCCGCTCCACCACCTCACCGGCGGCAATGAGCTCCGCTGTATGCTTGTCCAACACCCGGATCTTCGCCATATCGGCACCCCCTTTATCGTCAATATTGTTGTGCTTCGCGGTGCAGCTCGTACAACGTCTGCATCGCCTCAATGGGCGTCAGCACGTTGACGTCCAGCTCCTTTAAGCGGCGGATCAGCGCGTTATCCGCTGCCGAAAGCAGCGACAGCTGTCCGTTCTCCTCGGCAACCTTGCCGCGGCTGACCGCCGTCGGCACCGTGCCGTTATCCAACTCTTTTAAGATCGCCTTCGCCCGCACCACGACGGAATCCGGCACACCGGCGAGCTTCGCCACCTCAATGCCGTAGCTGTCGTCGGTCGGACCGCGCACGATACGGCGCAGGAAGGTGATATCGTCGCCGTGCTTTTTCACCGCGACGTTGTAGTTCTTGACGCCCTCCAGCTCGTCCTCCATCACCGTCAGCTCGTGGTAATGGGTGGCAAACAGAGTCTTTGCCCCCACCTTGCGCGGATCAGCGACGTGTTCGAGCACCGCGCGCGCAATGCTCATACCGTCAAAGGTCGACGTGCCGCGTCCGATCTCGTCAAACACGATCAGACTGTTCGCCGTCGCATTCTGCAGGATCGACGCCACCTCGCTCATCTCCACCATAAAGGTGGACTGCCCCGACGCTAAATCGTCCGACGCCCCCACGCGGGTGAAGATGCTGTCCACAATGCCGACGGTCGCACTGTCTGCCGGCACGAAGCTGCCGATCTGCGCCATCAGCACGATGAGCGCCGTCTGGCGCATATAGGTCGATTTACCCGCCATATTCGGGCCGGTGATCATCGCCACACGGTTGTGGTGATTGTCCAAGAGCACGTCATTCGGCACGAACGGCGCGGATTGCAGCGCCTCCACCACCGGATGGCGGCCGTTTTTGATGTCAATGACACCGCTGAGATCCACGATGGGGCAAACGTAATTGTGGTATACCGCCGCCTGCGCAAAGGAGGTCAGCACGTCCAATTTCGCGATCGCCTCAGCGGTCGTCTGGATGCGCGCAAGCTCACCGGCGATCGCTTCGCGCACCTCGCAGAACAGCTGATACTCCAGCGCCACCGCGCGGTCCTTAGCGCCCAGCACGCGGGCTTCAAGCTCCTTTAATTCCTGCGTGATATACCGTTCGGCGTTCGCCAGCGTCTGCTTGCGGATGTAGTGCTCCGGCACCTCGCCCGCAAAGCTGCGCGACACCTCTATGTAATAGCCAAAGACGCGGTTATACCCGATCTTTAAGGTCTTGATACCGGTCTTTTCCTTTTCCTCAGCCTCAATGCGCGCAAGCACGCTCTTGCTGTCGTCCATAATGAGACGCAGCTCGTCGAGCTCTGCGTTGTAGCCCTCTCGGATCATCCCGCCCTCGCGCACCGAGAACGGCGGATTTTCCGCGATCGCCTCGGCAATTAAGCTGAGCAGATCCGGCAGGGGATCAATGCTCTCCCGAATGTCTCGGAGCAAAGCGCACTGCGTGCCGGTAAGCCGCGCCTTGATGGGCGACAGCCGTTCGATGGTCTGGCCGAGCGACGCGACCTCCTTCGCGTTCGCACTGCCGTACACCACGCGCGTCATAATGCGCTCCAGATCGTAAATATCCCCAAGCAGCTCGCGCAGATCTTCTCTGAGCACCGCATCGTGCACGATCTCAGAAACCGCGTTCTGGCGGCGGGTGATCTGCGCGGGATGCAGCAACGGCTGTTCGATCCAGTTGCGGATGAGCCGCTTGCCCATCGCGGTGCGGGTCTTATCCAGCACGCCGAGCAGGGAACCGCGTTTTTCCTTGTTCCGCATCGTTTCGAGCAATTCCAGATTGCGTCTGGCGGTCAGATCCAGGCGCATAAACTGCGCGTCGGAATACACGTCCAGCTGCGTCATCCGCTCGATACCGGTCATCTGCGTCATATACAGATAATGCAACGCACAACCGAGCGCGCACACCGCCGATCGGCTGTCCTGCAACGACAACGCCTCCAGCGACGGCTTGCCGAAATGCGTGAGCACCCGCTCCACCGCCGCCTCGCAGTCAAAGCAAACGGGCTCCGCCTGCTCCGGCTTAACACTTAAGCGGTTTACCAAAAACTCCGTCACGTCGGGCAACGCCATCGCCGCCTCGTTGAGCAACACCTCACGGGGCGCAAAGCGGCCCAGCTCGTTTTGCACGCGCGGGAGCATATCCTGTCCGCAAAGCTCGGTCACGTGCATCTCACCCGTGGAGGTATCCACGAAGCACAAACCGACCTCTTCGAACCCGTCAGCGGCGCACACCACACACAGATAGTTGTTGCGCCCCTCCTCCAGCATACTGCCCTCAATGACCGTGCCGGGGGTGATGATCCTCACCACGTCGCGTTTGACGATGCCCTTGGCGGTAGCGGGGTCCTCAGTCTGCTCGCAGATCGCGACCTTGTATCCGCGGTTGACCAGCTTGGCAATGTACCCCTCACAGCTGTGAAACGGCACGCCGCACATCGGCGCCCGCTCCTCCTGTCCGCAATCGCGGCCGGTCAGCACAAGCTCTAATTCCTGCGACGCGATCTTCGCATCGTCGTAAAACATCTCGTAGAAATCGCCCAAACGGTAGAACAAGATACACTGCGGGTAATTCTTCTTGATCTCAAAGTACTGTTGCATCATCGGGGTTACCGGCGGCATACCGCTCACCTCCTTTTTACATCCGTCGTGTTATAGATCAGTGGCACCCGCCGCAGCTTGAGCAGTTGCCGCCGCACTGATGCTCGTCGTAGTCGTCGGGATTGAGTCCCTGTGCCGCCATATTGATGATGGCACCGACACCGTTGATGATCTTGTCAAGCTCCGTCTTGGCGGCGTTGTACGCCGTCATCGACTCGTTCGCCATCACGCGGGCATACACCTCGCGCAGCTCCGCGTTGATCTGCTTGACCTTTTCCTCATCCTGCTCGGCTTCGGGCTTCGCGGCCTCCGCGTTGATCGCCATCCGCTTTAAGTTGAATTCGCCGATCAGCTCCTGCAGCGCGGCATCGTCATCCGCCGCCGCCTGCGCCATCTGCAGCTTCACGAACCGCTCGTCCTGCTGGATCGCGTGTCCGATCTCCTTCGCCATTTCCAAGATCTGTTCCATTGTTAATACACTCCTTAATTCTCGATCTCACCGGTTAAAATATAACTGCGCGCACCGGTAATACGCACGTTGACAAATTCACCGATACGTGCGGGGTCGCCCTGCACGCGTACGATACTGTTATCCGGCAGGCGCGCCTCCAAAAACGCCCCTGCCTCTGCCTCCAACAATGCCCGTTGCGTCGTCCCGACAACGGCTTTCAACCGCTCTGCCGAGATTTCCTCCTGCAAAGCGGTCATTTCGGAGAACCACGCCGACTTTGTTTCGGCGGGAATGGGATCCTCCATCTTTGCCGCAGGCGTTCCCTCCCGCGGCGAGAAAATGAAGGTAAACAGCGAGGCAAATCCCACCTCGCGAATGAGCGACAACGTCTGCAGGAAATCCTCGCGCTGTTCACCGGGGAAGCCCACGATAACGTCGCTCGTAAAGGTGATGCCCGGCACTGCTTTTCTGGCATACGCGACGAGCTCCAAATACTGCTCTCTGGTATACCGACGGTTCATTTCCTTCAGGATGCGGTTGCTGCCGGACTGAAACGGCAGGTGAAAATGCCGTGACACCTTTTCGCATTCAGCGATGGTATCAAACAGCTCCTTCGTCGCATCCTTCGGGTGCGAGGTCATAAACCGGATCACAAAATCCCCCGGTATCGCGTTGATACGCCGCAGCAGTTCGGGGAAGGTCACGCCGTGTGCCTCGCCCTTGCCGTAGGAATTGACGTTCTGCCCCAGCAGGGTGATCTCCTTGTACCCCTGCTCCGCCAGCTCGCGGACTTCCTTTAAGATCTCGTCTGGCTCGCGGCTTCGCTCCCGCCCGCGCACGTACGGCACGATGCAGTAGGTGCAGAAATTGTTGCAGCCGTACATAATGGACACAAACGCCTTGAACCCGCCGTCACGCACCACCGGAACACCCTCGGCGATAACGCCGTCACACGACGGGATCTCCACTCGGCGGCGCTTACCCAGCAACACGCCCGCCATCAGTTCGGGGAGCCGATACTGCACGTGCGTGCCGAACACCAGCCCCACGAACGGATAGCTTTTGTAGATCTTCTCGGCGATGTGCTCCTGCTGTACCA